>JBDRVE010000001.1:0-14736 GCA_039801725.1 candidate division WOR-3 bacterium
CTTTGGGTTTTTCCATCAACTAATAATTGTGGTGCTTCTCCTCTATCACATAAAAGTAATCCTTCTAAATGGTGAAGTTCTTTATAATCAAAGGGGTCATAAGGCTCAACAACATCTATCTCTCTTCTTGGGTTTCTTATTCCTGCCATTTTATATGCCATTCTTGCTGCCTCTTCCACATATCTCGGATAACATAAATCTCGATTTGTCCAATAAGCAGTATCTAAACACCAACCGACACCACTAACCCATACGGGTTTATCAGTAAACCTTCTTGCCAGATATTCATTGGTCATCACAATCGCACAAGCACCATCTGATACTGGTGAAACATCTAATCTTTGGACTGGATAACAAAGGACTTCGCTATTTAATACATCCTGGACAGTTATCTCTTGGGCAATTTGGGCTGCTGGATGGTCTAAGGCGTTCTTTTTATTTTTTACTGCTACCAAGGCAATCTCTTCTTTTTTTATTCCATAAGTTTGCATATATCTGTGCATTTCTAAGGCAAAAATCCATAATAAATTTGGTCCTAATGGTCTTTCGGTAGTATGGTCAAAAATTGTCAAAAAGGCACCTTGCGGATGGGGTTGATAAGAAGACATCTTCTCTTCACAAACAACTAAACAGGTATCAAATATTCCGCTGGCAATATAATACCAACCAACTGCTACTGAAAAAACGCCTGTTCCGCCACCGACATAACATCTTAAATAGGGTTTACCAAAAGCACCAGCGCCACAAGAAAGATATTCACCTTTCATATGGACGCCATCAAAAGTATCAGGAGCACTTCCTAAAACTACTCCATCAATATCTTTCAATTTGGCGCCACAAGAATCTAATGCTGCCTTTGCTGCATAATATGCCAATTCTTTACCTGTTTCTTTTGCCCTTCTTACAAATTTTGTCATTCCCGCACCAACGATTGCAACCCTTCTTCCCATAATTTTTCCTCCTTTTATTCTCTACTTAAAACTAATACACAACTATTTTCTGTTGGAATGCCTCGCCAAGATTGAACTACAGCCTTCCTTGGTAAATCATTATTTATTTTTACCTGAAAACCACCTGCTTCACCCCGTAATTGTAAAACTGCCATTATCAATCTCATTAAACCAGTTCCTTCGTATATATAACCCATACCTAAACTACCACCTGATGGATTTATTATTGTCTCATTAAGATTCAAAGCGATGGCGTGCTGTATTTCTTTATATGAATAAGTATCATCAATCTCACAGAAATCAATCTCTTTATCAGGATTAGTAATACCCGCCATTTCATATGCCCTTTTACCTGCTTCTTCGGTTGCTCTTGGATAATCCCAAGACCTAACTTCTAAATTTGGTGAACCTTGGATAAAAGAAAATCCATCAATATAAATCGGTTTCTTTTTCAAATCTTTTGCCACTTCTTCACTTGCCAAAACAACAACACAGGCACCATCGGCATAAGGACTCACTTCTAATTCGTTCAACGGATAAGAAATAGGAAAAGAGTTCAAAACGTCTTCAATCGTTAGATTGGCACCATAACAGGCATAAGGATTTTTTAAAGCATTTCTTTTATTTTTGACAACTACTTGGGCGCAGTCTTCTTTGGTAAATAAATGATGATATAGAAAAGAGTTATACTCCAAACCAGCGATAAATATGGAGTTAACATTTAATGGTCTAATATAGATTGGGTCTAAGGCACACATATGAACTCCATCGGGAGTTAAGATATTAGAAGATTTTGCGTGGGCTTCTACAACCGCAATTTTAAATTCACCAGTTAAAATTTGCAAAATCCCTGCGCAGACACCAAAAAGTCCATCAGAAGAAATCGTGTGAACCTGTTTTAAGGCACCACCAAGTTGGTCAGGCACATATTCATCAAAAATACTTGTTCCTTCAATATAGTCTTCTGAGCAACAGACAAAGGTATCAACATCCTTTCTGGGATTAATTCCACAATCATCATAGGCTTTACAGGCTGCCTCAAACATCATCTCTTTATAAGAGACATCCGGCGATAATGGTCTTAATGGTGTCATACCAACACCCACGATACAAACCCGCTTTCTCATTTTTCCTCCAATTTAAATTTTAATTATAATCCATTTATAAGATTTTTCAATTATTTATTTATTTATTTATTTATTTACATTACTGTTTTTAAATTCAATTTTCGAATTCTCTCAGATTTAAAGATATACATCTTTCAATTTTTAGAAATAATCTTTTTTAAAATTTTTAAAAAATATTTTTCTTTTCTCAAAACAAAGTAACAAGTTTAAAGAATTAAAAACTTATGCATGTGAATTGGATTTTATTAAACAAAAGATTAGTTAATAATGTTTTGCTTCAAATATAAAAAATTTTTAAATTGTTAAAAAGAGAGTTAAAGAATCTTAAAAGTCTTTATTATCCTTAGAGTTTCGTTGGTTATTCTTTTAAAACATAATTAACTTCATTAACTTATAGTATTAACATACCTTGTAATCTTCATTATCTTCTCTTTTCAATTGAATGACATTAAATAAAAAATAGTGAGGGAATTTTTAGTTTTATAATTAAACATATAATTAATAAAAACTTTTAGATTTTTATCAGTTAAAAGGAAGAAATTTTTTATTTAATTGTTTATGATTTAGTGATAATTTTTCTTTTTGAGAGTAATTGACTTTTATCTTTATATTTTATAAAATTATCTTAATGAAAAAATATATTTTCCTATTTATTTTCTTTGCTCTTTTTTCTCAGGAATATATTGGTGAGTTTGAAGAGTTAGGAACTTCCGCTTGTGGCGTTGGCTTTGGTCAGGCAATGGTTGGCTTGAAAAAAGACGGTTCTTCTTTTTATTATAACCCTTCGCTTACCTGTCTTCATAATAAAAAAGAGTTTTATTTCTATCATTCGGAAAATTATGGTGGAGAGTTTAGAAATGAATATTTCTCTTTTATCCTTCCGAAAGAAAAATATAGTTTAGGTTTTTCTTTATATGCCAATCTCATTCCTAATATTCCATATTGTTCTTTGCCAGACCAAAATTCACCACCAAATGAAAGCACCAATAAACCAATATTTGTAAAGAATGTTTTTGCTTATGACCTTATCCCCTATTTCAATTTTGCCTTTTTCTTAAAAGATTTCCTTATATTTGGTTTTAATATGAAAATTATCTACCGTAATATTTATACTTATTCAGGATTTGGTGGCGGTATTGATTTTGGCTTCTCTTTCATTCCTGAAAAAGATATATTATTAGGTCTCAGAGTTAGAAATATTACAAGTTCACCAATCATTTGGTCGGATAAGAAGATAGAAAAAATAAAACCAAATTTGGCAATTGGCATCAGTAAGAATTTTGGTGCCCTTACCCTTGCCTATGAAGGTGAGTTAAGTTTAAATAAACTTCCTGATAATAATAGTTTTGGATTGGAATATAAAATAAAAGAACTGATTGCTTTACGAGTTGGTTTCTATCACCATTGTTTTTCTTTTGGTTTTGGTATAAATTATCGTTCAATCTATTTAGATTATGGTTATGAAACAAAAAAATATCTGGAGAGTGATTTACCGGCTTCTACTTTAAAAGTAAGCGGAGGAGTGAAATTTTAAGTCCGGAATACGGAAGAAAATTTGTCCATCTTTTTGCACTTTTAATTCCAATTCTTTATTATTTTCTGCCTAGAAAATTAAGTATCTTTTTAATGTTTCTAACTGCTTTAACATTTGTCTTGATCGATTTTTTAAGGCTCCATATCAATCCGCTAAAAAGTATCTTCATAATTTTGTTTGGTTCATTATTAAGAAAAAAAGAATTTAGTTCTTTAACCGGTGGCAGTTATCTAATGCTTGCTTCTTTTGTTAATATGCTTATCTTTGAAGATAGGGGTATATTTATGGCATCAATTGCTTTTCTGGCGGTTGGTGACACGATGGCAGCCCTTGTTGGCTTAACCCACGGAAGAACAAAGATTTTTACATTAAGAAAAACATTAGAAGGAATGATCGCCTGTTTTTTATCTTGTGCCTTAATCAGTTATATTTTATCTATTTTACCCAATATAAATTTGCCTTTAAAGATTGGCTTGATTGGTGCCAGTATAGCAACAATTATTGAGATTATTCCCTTAGAAGTGAATGATAATGTCCTTATCCCTTTAGTTTCAGCAATTGGTATGCAGATTTTTAAAGCAATTTTAATTTAACTTGACTTTAAAAAGAAAATATTTATAATTTTTTCTTAAAAAGGAGGAAAGATGATAAGAAAGAAGACAATTTTAACCTTAATAATTAGTGCCTTTTTATTTAATCTTTTTGCTACCAATAATTTTTTAACTCCCCTTTATAATTGTTATCTTACCAAAGAATGGGAAAAGGGAATAAATTATTTAGATTCTTTATTATCTTTAGAGAAAAATCCGGAGAAGATAATTATTTTATTAATAGAAAAAGGTGATATCTATTTTGATAAGTTAAGAGATTATAAGAAAGCAGAAGAAATTTATCAGGAGATTATTAATAATTATAAAAAGTCAAAACTTTTACCAGAAGTCTATTATCGGGTAGGGCTTTTAAAAGAATTACAAGAAGATTATTTAAATGCGGCTCAGATTTATGAGAAAGTTGCGGTTGAATATCCAAAATCAAAATATGCCGAAGATGCCTTAGATGCCATTGAAAGGTGTTTTAAAAAGAACTATATGGAAAAGGTTGCTATTGTTGATGGCTGGCCTATTACTCAGATTGAATTTGACGAAAGAATTTCAAGAAATCCTACGGCTTATGAGAAATATGAAGATAAATTAAAACTTCTTTATGAAATGATTGATGAGAGATTATTATACTGCGAAGCAAAAAAGAAGAATCTATTTCCCTTAATAAAAGATAATTATGAAGAACATAGGAAGATGCTTCTTTTTCAACAATGGTATAACGATGAGATAGTTAACAAAGTAAAAGTTTCTAAAAAAGAAAAGAAGGATTATTATAAGAAAAACAAAGGAATTTATATAAAAGAAGAGCAAGTAAAAGCAAGAGAAATTTTGGTAAAAGATTTACAAACTGCCTTAGATTTAAGAGAAAAGTTCCTTAAAAATGAACTTATCTTTGATTCAGTTGCCAAAGATACGACCATTAATCTTTCTCCTCACAAACAAGGTGATTTAGGATATTTCCGCAAAGGAACTTATGATAAGACAATTGAAAAAGTTGCTTTTAAATTAAAAGTTGGCGAAATATCTAAACCAATAAAAACAAAAGATGGTTATATACTATTAAAATGTGAAGATAAAAAGCCAAAAGAAGTTAAGAAATTTAAAGATGTGGAAGGTGATATTGAACTGAGGATAAAAAATGAGAAGATTAATAAATACTACGAAGAGAAGATAAAAAGTTTAATGGCAAGTGCTTCACCGGTAATTGACACTCAAGCAATAAAAGAAAATAGAGAAGAGATTGCTAAATTTAATAATATCACGATTAAAAACTCTCAATTACAAGAAAGAATATCAAAATTACCGCCTTTTGTTCGTCCCCAATTTGAAACACCAGAAGGAAAGGCAAGGTTAGTAGAAAATATTATTCAAGAATATTTGATATTAAAAGAAGCTGAATCAGTTAAATGCTATCTCAGAAATGGTGTTTTTGGACCATTGCAAGAGCGACTGAAAAGTCTTCTAATTAATGAATTAAAAAAAGAGGAAATTTCTAATAAAGTGATAATAAAGGAAGAGGAATTGAAAAAAGATTATAAAACTAACTTAAAAGATTTCTTTGTTCCGGAACAGGTTAAGGCAAGAGAGATTGTTGTCCGTTCAAAAGAATTAGCCGATAAGGTAAGAATGAAACTATTAAAAGAAAAAATACCTTTTGATTCTTTGGTAAAAGAATATTCTGTTTCTCAGACAAAATATTTTGGCGGTGATTTGGGATACTTTTCCAAAGACGATAAACATAAACCAAAAGAAGTTATTTCTTTTGCTTTTCAAGCCAACAAAGGAGAAGTTAGCAAACCAATAAAACTGAATGATACCACCTTTGTAATCATAAAAAAGGAAGACCATAAAAAAGCCCATTATCGTCCCTTTGATGAAGTAAAAGATAAGATTGAAAGAAAATTAAGAAAAGAAAAAGAAGAGCAACTTTATAATGAATTCATTGCTGATTTAAGGAAAAAAGCAAACATTGAAATCTTATTAAAAGAAGAACAGGAAAAACAAGAAGAAGAAAAATAATATTTAAAGTCCTTCTATTTCAATCTCCCTTTCTTTCTCTCCGGTAATAAATATTTTTATATTAATCCTTTTTTTTGGTAAAAGTTCTTCAATCTTTTCTGCCCATTCAATTAAACTTATTCCATCTCCATAAATATAATCTAAAAGTCCAATGTTATTTATCTCTTTTATATTCTCTAAACGATAAAGGTCAATGTGATAAATAGGAAATTCTGTTTGATAGATAGCAACAATTATAAAACTGGGACTTTTTATTGGCTTTTTATAAGAGAGACCGGAGACAATTCCTTTTATCAAAGTTGTCTTACCACTTCCCAATTCACCATAAAAGGCTAAAATATCGCCTTTTTTTAACTTTTTTGCCAGTTTTTCTCCAAATTGAATTGTCTCTTCTTCAGAATAGGTTTTTATTTTCACTTACTAAATAACTTCAATTGCCATTGCTACTGCCTCACCACCGCCTAAACAGATTGCCGCTAAACCCTTTGTTTTCTTTATCTCTTTTAAGGCATATATTAAAGTTACAAGAATTCTTGTACCACTGGCACCAATTGGGTGTCCCAAAGCAACTCCACCGCCTTTTACGTTTACTTTATTCCAATCCCAATTCAACTCTTTACCATCAGCAAGTACTTGGGCAGCAAAGGCTTCATTTATCTCTATTAAATCAAAATAATCAATATTTACCTTCAAAATATCTAAAATTTTTCTAATTGCTTTTACTGGTGCATAGAATAACATCTTCGGCTCAAGACTACCAACAGCATAAGCAACAATTTTTGCCAAAGGTTTTAATTTATATTCCTTTACAATATCTTCCGAAGCAACAACAACTGCTGCCGCACCATCACTAATTTGGGAAGCATTACCAGCAGTAACTGTTCCATCAGGTTTAAAAGCCGGTCTTAATTGAGCAAGTTTCTCTAAAGAAGTATCTGGTCTTGGACCTTCATCTTCTTTTACAACAGTTGGCTCTCCTTTTTTCTGAGGAATAGTAATCGGAATTATCTCTTCATTAAATCTTCCCTCTTTTGTTGCCCTAACTGCCTTCATGTGACTTTCATAAGCAAACTTATCCTGCATCTCTCTTGTTATACTACTTCTTTCAGCAGTAAATTCAGCCAACATTCCCATATGGACATCTTCAAAAGCACACCAAATACCATCATAAATCATTCCGTCAACCAACTTCACTTCTCCCATTCTCACACCAGTTCTTAAACCATATAGATAATAAGGAACATTAGACATTGATTCTTGTCCACCAGCAATCATAACTTTCGCATCACCAGCCTTTATTGCTTGGCAAGCAAGAACAACAGAAATTAATCCTGAGCCACAAACTTTATTAACTGTAAGCGAAGGAATTTCTGGCGGTATCCCTGCTTTAATTTGTGCCTGTCTTGCTGGTGCCTGACCTAAACCAGCAGGACAGACATGACCCATTATCACACCATCAACCTTCTCTTTTGGTATTCCTGCTTGTTCCAATGCTCCTTTGATAGCAATTGCTCCCAATTCCGTAGCCTTAAAACTTGCTAAACTACTTAAAAATCTGCCAATTGGTGTTCTTTTTGCGCCAATAATATACATTATTCCTCCTTTTTCCAATTAGGTTCTCTCTTTTCTAAAAAGGCTTTTAAGCCTTCTTTTGCTTCTTTACTACTAAAATTCAAGGCAAATAACTTTATCTCCCACTCTTTTGCCTGGTCAATACTCATATTTAAAGATTGGTTTATTGCTTGTTTTGCCAATTTTATTGCCAAAGGACCGCGAGCAATTATCTTCTTTGCTAAATTCTTTGCCTCTTCTAATAATTTATCTTTTGGATATACTTTATTAACTAAACCAATTCTCAATGCTTCATTAGCATCAATCATTTCGCCGGTAAAAATTAATTCCTTGGCAATTCCTGCACCACATATTCTTGGCAACCGGATATTTCCGCCAAAACCAGGAATTATTCCCAATTTTACTTCTGGCTGACCAATTTTTGCATCTTCTGCCATTAATCTAATATCACAAGCCAAAGCAATCTCACAACCACCACCCAAGGCATAGCCATTGATTGCCGCAATCACAACTTGGGGAAGATTCTCAATCTTAGAAAGTAAACGATGACCATTACAAGCAAACCTTTCAGCATCAAAAGGAGAAAAATTTACCATTTCAGAAATATCTGCACCAGCAACAAAAGCCTTTCCTTCGCCAGTAATGATTAAAACCCGAATTTTCTCATTCTCTTTTATCAAATCAATCGCCTTTTCTAATTCTAAAATAGTTTCGTTATTTAAAGCATTTAAAACCTGTGGCCGATTTACTTTCAAAATTGCTATCTCTTCTTCGTATTCTAAAATAATATTTTTAAAATCCATAAAACCTCCTAATTAAAAAGATATTATACAAGAACTTATTTAAAAGTCAAAAACTGTTTGAATTATTTTCTTTTTAAATTATAATTTTAAAAATGAAAATAAATGGAGGGAATATGATTAGAAAAACTTTTTATTTTCTTTTATTAATTTTTCCAGTAGTAGTAATAAGTAAAGAAGTTGGTATATTCTTAGAAGAAAAGATAATTAACGGAGAAAAATTCATCCATCATACTCTTTTTGACGGTAATAAAGAAATCAGCCTTGATGAAATATCAAAAACTCCTTCTTTAAGTTTCTGTCCGGAAACGGGATTGATTTGGGTAGACCGAAATCACCGAGCAGCAATTGTTCAGAGTATTGATATTACTGATGATGGAATGGGAATTTTTGCCAATTGGTATTTAAATAATGAACGGGCATCTTTTTATCGCACTATTGGCAGTAATTCTCCTCTCTGGGAATATTCCGGTAGTTTTTATTGGACCTATGGCGGTCATTCTATTGGTGCTTCTTATAATGGTTCTGGTTTGGTTTTAAGTAGCCAGAGTAGTTGCTATTATTGGAATAAAAATTCTTCTTTTCCGATATGGATTTACAATTATCCAATAACTGGTGGCGGAATAAGTAAAATCTCTTATGATGGAAATTATGTTGCTTCAGCAACTATTAGCGGCGATTTGTTTCTTTTTGATAAAGAAGGAAACTTAATTTGGCAAGCAAATTTTAGTGAGGGTAATCGTTTACAGGGTTTAGATATATCTAACGATGGCTCAATAGTAGTTGTTACTGTTTACGATTCCTGTTTTATTTTTGAAAATGGTGTAAGAAGAGGTGCTTTACCAATTGGCACTTATAATTGTGGCACTCAATACGCAGCAAAAATTTCTTATGATGGAAGATTATTGGTAACCGGTGATTATTATGGCTATGTAAAACTTTATTATTGGAATGGTTCTTCTTATCAATTAAAATGGTCAAGTTTAGTAGGTAATCCTTGGGTAACTGATGTGGCTATCTCAAAAGATGGTTCAACAATTGCTTGTGGTACTGGTTATGCTAATGGTAAAGTGGTTGTTTTTGATAGTTCCTCAGCCACACCTTTATGGAGTTATCAAGGTTACGGTGGATATGGTGCTATGATAAGTTCGGTTGCCTTATCCTATGATGGTAGTTTTATTGCCACCGCCTCTTGGGGTGATACTGCCCAAACTGGTTCCTTTTATGTCTTTACTATTCATCACAGAAGTTCCAATATCCCAATAACCGGAATTACCCGTAACCAAGAACCAGGTTCACTTTTTGCTTGTGATATATCAAGTGACGGTAGTTACGCCACTTGTGGTGGTAAAGCAGTCCACGCTTATCGTTTAGGAAATGGTGGTGAAGTATATTCAATAACTATTAGAAGAAGACCAAAATTAAATGTCGGAACAACGAATATCCTTTCGCCTTCTCGCCATATCCGCGTGAATGAAACAATTACTCCCCAAGCACAATTTTATAATTTTGGTGACAGCACAGTGAATTTCTATGCCTATTCAATAATAAAAGTTAATGATACTATTTTAAGAAAAGAGTCATTATTAATAACTTCCTTAGGTCCTAATTCTTCAAGAATATTAACTTTTGGTAATTTTACTCCTTCCTTTTATAGTTATTATGATTTTCTATTTTATACCAACCTTATTGGTGATACCTATCCTTATGACGATTCTTTATCAATTAAATCAAAGTGCTTTCATGATGCCGAAGCAAAACTAATAAACCCACCTTTTTCTGAAATGACTGTTGGCTATACCTTTCCTTGCAAGTTAACAATAAAAAATAACGGTTCTTATAATGATTCAATCAAAGGGATACTTATTATCAAAGATTCACTAAATAATGAAATTTATATTGATTCAGCAGTTTCTCCAATTATTTACCCTGAACAAGAATATACTTTAACTTTAAGAAATTTTACTATTCCTTATGTTGGTTCTCTCAAAGCCGAAGGGAAAGTAAGAGTTAATGATGATTTTATTTCTTCTAACGATACTATAAGCAAAAACTTTGTCGGCAGTTATGAGATAATATATGATGATGGCTTAGCAGATGCTTATTATTGGGTTGGTAGATTAAATAATGATAAGTTTTATGTGAGATTTACACCAACATTAACACCACCTTTTAGCATCACTGGCGGTAGAGTTATGGTAAATATGGCTAATACTCCTTTTGATTATATTCTTTTATGCAAAGATGAAAATGGCAGACCAGATACCACCAATCCGCTTGCCCGCGTAGAAAATATTTCTTCTCCTAATGCGCCATCTTGGGCAAATTTTCTTTTCAATGTAAATATTTATTCATCAACTGATTTATGGGTAGTATTACACTGGCCTAATAATTCGCCTGCCTTAGGAGTCGGTGCTGACGCTAATGAACCAAGGGATTATCGTTCTTACTGGTCTTCCAATGTTGATACTTTTCAATTATGGCAATTCCATGATTGGATGGTAAGAATAACTCAATCACCTCAGGTAGTTATCAATGAGAATTTATCAAAGGAAAAGAAAAAAGTTTTCATCTCACCAAACCCATTTTTTAAAGAATTAAATATCAAATTTTCTTTTTCCTTTTCGGAGGATTTAACAATAAAAATCTATGACATAAAAGGAAATCTGATTGATAAAATAATAAGAAACAATTTAAAACCCGGTGAGTATAACTTTAAATGGCAAAAAAGAAATCTTTCCCAAGGTGTTTATTTAATTGAATTAAATTCTAAAAGTTTTCAATACAAAGAAAAGGTTATCTATCTAAAATAAAATCTTGATTTTGGATTTGTCTTAATTATAATTTAATAAAGTGCCGAAGTGGCGGAACTGGAAGACGCGGCGGACTCAAAATCCGCTGAGGGTGACACCTCGTGAGGGTTCGACTCCCTCCTTCGGCATATTTTATTATTTCTAATACTAATCCCTTTATTAAAGAAAATGGATATAAAAAATGAAAATATTGAAATTATTTTTAAAAAGAGTAGTTATTTAAAACCTTTAACTTAATAGAATAAAATTACAGTTCTTTTTAAAATTTTTATTACTTTCTTTATCTTTTAACTTTATAAATATGTCTAAACATATTTACTAAAAATTTCCCTTGACATGACATTAAAAAAAAAACTATATTATATATAAAAAGAATGAATAATAAAAATGAGATATTGAAATTATTTTTTAAAAAATGTAAAATAAAAAAGGAGGTTAAAATGAAACCATATGGAATTATATTTTTTCTTATTTTTAGTATTAATGTTTCTTTTTCTTTTCGCCGTATTCCATCCGATGTGATAGTCCCCGGTCTATTAGAGCTTAATCAACAAACGGGAGATGTATTGTGTATATGCCCTAACTCATCGGCTACTTGTTATTGCGTATTTAGAGATGATCCGATAGCTGCTTATGTAGGCGAAGATGATAAATATTTATATTTTAAATCAAAAATTGATACTCTAAATGAAAAAGTTAATTTTGTGATTGATGTAAGAGGCAACTATTTAATTGCTTTTGAAAAATCAAAAATTGAAGAAGAGTTTAAAAGAAATAAAGATTTTTGGGTTACTGATACCACAAGAAGAAGAAATCAACCAGGAATGTTTTTTGAAGAACCTCTTACTGGAACTTTTTGGTGTTTTTGTCCGGACCCTATCGCAACTTGTAGATGTATTTATTACCCAGGTACTCCTGAATTTGAAAATAGTTTTGTGGGAGAAAATGAGAAAGGGAAGATTTATCGGGCTATTAGAAAAGGAAAAAATTTTTTAGTTCAACCCACAGGTACAGATTTTGTGATAATTTCAGAGTAAATTAAATGTAATCTTTCTCCGAGTTGTTAAATGTAATAAAAATAATCGTTTATAAGTTATGGGATTTATATTTCTCTTAATATTTTTTAGTTTAAGCGAAGCAAAAATAAATAAATTAAGGGAATTCCGAATCTTTGAAAAATTTAGGGGAAAATTAGAAAATTGGATTTCTTATCGTCCTTCAACTTTTTTAACATTTGATAAAAAATTATTTACTATTAAAACAGATATAGAAAAAGAAACAAGTTATATCGTTTCTTTGTCTCTTTTGAATAAGGAAAAATTGAAAATAATCCATGGTTTTAAATTACCTACACCAGTATCTCTTACTAATTGTGATAATAAAATGATTGCTGTGGGTGGTCCTAATCTTAAACAAATTTTTATATTTGATACTGCGGGAAAATTGATAGATGAGTTCTTGCTTGATTTTAGTAGTTTACCAACGATGGCAAAAATTATGAATGAAACTTTACTTATTGTGAGTGGTAAATCTTTTGAATATGGAATAGAAATTTACAATTTAAAAAATGGTAATTTAATCAGGAAAATTTTTAAAATACCTTCTTATATTAAAAATTTAATAAAAAAGGGATTAAACCATTTAGGTTTTCAAGTGGGTTTTGATATAACACCTCAAGGAAATTTGATAGTTACTACTTCGGTTGACCCTTATATTTATGAGTATGATATTTTTGGGAAATTATTGTTTATCTACAAAGATTATCCAGAAAATTATATTCCATTAAAAAAAGTTCCACCATTAGATATTAAAGAAGAGATTAAAAAAGAACAAAATACTAAAAAGATAGTAAAAGAAGAATTTGAAAAATGGATAAAATTGTGGACGGTAAAAGGTGTGCCAATGGTATTTAATAAAAATTATTTCTTAATTCAAAGAAATTGGTACCCTCCTTATTATCTGGATTTTTATTCAATTTCTGAAAGAAAATATATTGGTTCAATAAAAACAAATTATGTTTTATTATATGCGATGCCTTACGAAAATCTTTTTTATTTGGTTGAATCAGCGGAAGAGAGTTTATTAACGATTGGTGAATACGAAATGGAAATAGAGAGCAAAGAAGCAATTTTAAAAATTGAAGACGATATAAATAGCACTTTCTCGTCGATTTTAAAAGAAGGAATTTTGAATATTTTGATGATTGCTACACCTTTTGATTGTGGTTTTTATGAATTACTAAAAGAAGTGAGAGGGTTTAAAAATATAGATTATAATTTTTTAATTCTTATTTCTCATGACAATTTCTTAGCCCTTTCTAAATATTGTTCTCGATTAGAAAAAAATTTAAATCAAAAAGTTATTCCAGTCTTAAATCTTGCTTCCTATTTAAGAAAAAAGGGAATAATTCATACAACACCAGCTTTGTTAATTTTTGATAAGAATAAAAAATTTATTACTAATTATGATTTATATTCACAAACTCCTTTTAAAAAGTTCTTATCTTCTTTATATAAAACAAAAACGGAATTAAAGGTTGAAGAAAATAAAATAAAAAAGAAGAAAATTCTTTTTCTTTGTAATCGAAATTTACTTTCTTTTATTGCTCAACAAGAATTTAAGAATCTAATTAAAGAGGAATATGAAACTTATAGTGCCGGTATTTTTCCAGTGGATAAATTAGATGAAAATCTTATCCAAATTTTTAATGAAATAGGTATAAATCCAAATGAATATCAACCAAGAGAACTCAAAGAGTTTTTAAAAGAAGATATTGATTATTTAATTATTCTAACAGAAAACGCAAAAAGAGAAGTTGAAAAATTGGATTTAAAATACAATACTTTAATTTATCATCCCTTTTTTATTCCTTCTTCAGAAAATAAAGAAGATTATTTGGCAATAAAAAACAAAATCAAAGAATGGTTATTTAAAACCTTTAACTTAATAGAATAAAATTACAGTTCTTTTTAAAATTTTTATTACTTTCTTTATCTTTTAACTTTATAAATATGTCTAAACATATTTACTAAAAATTTCCCTTGACATGAAAAAAAAAAACCTATATTTATTATGTAGGGCTTAAAAAGGAGGTATGAAAGGGAAAATAATGAGTTTATTTTTAGCATTAATTGTTTTAATTTTTTCTTCTCCCTTGGAGCAATTAGAAGAAATCCAACAGGCAAATATCCAACAAGGAAATGTGATTATCACTGGCGAAGAATTTGAAGCAGCCCCTAATGGTATATATGTAAAAACCTATCTTTTAGATACCCTATCTCCTGCCCATTGGTGTTGGGTAAAAGCACAAGCAGTAGAG
>JBDRVE010000001.1:14832-105167 GCA_039801725.1 candidate division WOR-3 bacterium
TCCAACAAGGAAATGTGATTATCACTGGCGAAGAATTTGAAGCAGCCCCTAATGGTATATATGTAAAAACCTATCTTTTAGATACCCTATCTCCTGCCCATTGGTGTTGGGTAAAAGCACAAGCAGTAGAGGACTCAGGGATAATACGATGGATTCATACTTCCTTTTGGTGTCAGAGAAATCCACAAGGAGAGCCTATTTGGCCCTATTATAGTAATGAGGGACGATTTGCTGCCTATGATAGAAGAATTTTCGTTCCTTATGGTTATGAGTATTATATTTATGCTTTTCGTTGGCTACCGGCAGACGAGAGTCATGCTTACTATGTAGAACTTCCGGTTGATGAACCCTGGAAACCTGATTGGGCAGAAGGTTATCAATTTTCGCCTGTTTATAAGACCGATCGATATCACGAGCGTATACAAATACATGTAAATTGCTTTTTAACCCAGACAGTAATGTGGTAGAAATAAGGAGGGGAGCCAAGTTGTTCTGCTTGGCTCCCTTGATAACTTTTAAAATTTATTTATAATTTTAATATGAGTTTAATTATTGTTTTACTTTTGTTTTATGATACTTCTAATGTTTGGAATGTTCGACTTTTAGGGAAATGGGGATTTGGATTACCTTATTTTCCGGGAGAGGTAATTTCTGAAAGTATAACCTATGTAGGTTCAGGCAGTGGTTTTTATATATTTGATATTAGCAATCCCCGTTCCATTCAAAAAATCGGTGAATTTCAAACATTAGGGATATGCCTTAACTCTTTTTCGGTATATGAAACTCTTTTATGTATTCCTGAAAATCGTTGGGGTATTGGTTTATATAACATTTCTAATTTAAGAAATCCGATTTTTATAAGTAGATACACTAATTATAGACTTTTAGGAAGGGCACATTCTGTTCGGTTTAATGGAAGATATGCCTATGTTGCGTGTGAAAGAGGGTTAGTAATAATTGATTTTTCAGATATTCATAATCCAAGAGAAATCGGACATTATTATACTCCCGATGATGTCGCGCATTCTCTTTTTGTTTCAGGGAATTATGCTTATTTAGCAAATGGGTGGGGTGGCTTAAGGATAATAAATATAGAAAATCCTTCCCAACCTTATGAAGTGGGAAGATATATTCTTCCTACTACTTGTGAAGATGTTTATGTAAGAGATACATTAGCCTTTACTTCTTTTCAAGAAGTTTTAGCAGGCGGTGGTTTTTTGGTTCTAAATATTTCTAATCCTTCTAATCCTACTTTGGTAAGTCGTATTGATGTGGGAAGTAATGCTCTTACGATGGCAGTAAATAACAATTACGCCTATCTTTTAACTGTTTATCCCACAGCAGTAAATATTATTGATATCTCAAGACCAGAGAGTTTGAAGTTATTGGGAAGATATCTTCCTCCTTCACAAATCGATCCTGCTTTTTGGGGAATTGGAGCGAAAGGAAATCTTTGTTTTACTTGTATGATCCATGATTTTGGAAGTAAGTTTATTATTTTAGATGTAAGTAATCCAAGTACTCCGGTAGTGTTAGATAGTTTTGGAGATTTCCCTTTGTCTACTTGGGAAATTTCAGGTTGTGGAAATTTTATCTATACATCACACCTTCCTGCAGACGGGATCAGTATCTTTGATATTTCTGAGCCTTCCCAAATTAGATTGACTGGCACTTGGCAAGAAGATACCGTTCATTATTTACAGTTTAAAGTGGATGGTAATTTTTTATATACCGCAGGTCGGAGTTACACTAATAAAAAAAGGATTTTTCAAATTTTTGATATTACTGATCCTGAAAATCCAAGATTAATTGGTTATTTTGAAACCACTGGAATGGGGAAAGGAGTGGATAAAAAAGGAAATTATGTTTATTTTGTTTATAGTAATTATATGAGAAGGAAATATAATTTATGGGTATTTGATATTAGCGAGCCTTCTCGCCCAAGAATAGTTGCTACTTGTTCTCTTCCTTATCCTGGAAAGATTTCAATTTCAGATAAGTATTGTGCTATCGCTGGTTGGAGCGAAGGAGTTATTTTAGTAGATATTTCTAACCCGACAAATCCTGTTTTAGTAAGTAGAATTAGAACCCCTGATATCGCGGTATATAGTTTAAAATTTAGATTTCCCTATGTCTATTTCGTGGAAGTTACTGGATTTGGAGTAGTTGACTTTTCTGAACCAACAAATCCTGTTTTAGTGTTTTATGATACTCTTATTAACCAATTTTACGAGGTTAGGGCGTGGGGAATAGATATATCGGAAGACCTTGCCTTTATAAGTGCTGGACCAAAAGGAGTTTTGGTTTACGATATAACTGACCCCAAAAGACCAAAATTGTGCGGTTTCCATAGAACTTTTGAATGGGCACAAATGGTTTTTTATAATGAAGGAAAAATTTGTATTGCCGATGCTGGTGGTATCGCTATTTTTGAATATACAGGTTCTCATATAAATCAAAAAAAATCTTTTTTATCAAAGAAGATAAAAATAAAAAATAATTTATTAATTTTAGGAGACGAGTTCGAAAAAGTTCAAAATGTAAATATTTCAATATTTAATTCCTTAGGACAGATTTTAAAGATAATTAAAAATAAAAGGGAAATTCCATTATTTAAAATTAAAAAAGGTATATATTTTATTCTTATTGAAACCGATAAGAAAAAGATTAAGGAAAAGGTAGTATTAACCTATTAAACTTACTTCTTTTTCTAACCAATCAATATACTATCGCCTCTTTTAATTTCCCGTTGTAAAAGGCAATTAGTTTCGTAGGAGTGCAAGTCTTTTATTATTTTTATTTTTTTATTCCTTTAAAAATTTGTACTTGGTTACCAACTATAAAGTGACAATAATCAAAAATTAGCAAAATATCCAAACAGCTATGTTAATGTTTTTATTATTTTTGTCAGCAGATTTTCTTCACCACTTACTTTTTTATTTTATTGACTTTTTTTTTGTGATTATAATTATAAGGAGTTATAAGTAATTTATGCTAAAATATGTTAAAAATTATTGAAATCAAAGGAAAAATTTTCAAAATAAAAAGGAGGAGAAATGAAGAGAATGATTAAAAATTTATTTTTTAATTTTGGGTTTATTTTTTCTTTGTCTTTGAGTGCCCAACAGCAAACACTGCCACAAGATACTATTTTTTATTTTATTAAAGAATTTCCTAACGAGGAATACGAAAGTGGTTTGATAACCAACGTTGTGGCAATAATTGAGGTAATTACATCTTCTCAGGATACTTCATTTTTAGAAATTCCTGCGGGTTTTAGATATGTAACATTAGAGGAATTACATAATATGGGTATTTTATCGCCGTCCGAATCACAGGATACAACTTCTTTAGGAGAATTAGATTTTTATGTAGAAGATAGAAGGCAATACCAAGGCGACAAATGGGCTGTCTCTTGGATACGAGGTACATATGTCTCACAAACTCCTTTAAAATGTATATATTGTGGTTCTGAAACCTATGGAGAATGGTGGCCGGGTAGATTATGGTTAAGAGGATATACTTCTAGGAACGGATGGTTGGTTTATGATTCTGGTCCAATTAGAAAATGGGGATGGAGTATTAAATGCGTATATCGTGCTACATATCCACAAAGTACTGTTTTTCATTGGGGCCAAGAAGGTTTTCATAGGTGGAACGGCCCTTATAATTCTCCTCTTAGAACATTAGTAGGTGCAGAGTGGTAATATTTTTATTATTAATTTTTTCTTTCGCTAATGAAAAAATTGAATTTGGAGTAAAATCTACTTATTATATTGGTCTTCATTGGTATGAAGTTCATTGGCCTGGTGATACTAACGCTTATAATTATACTGTGTTTTATGAGGATTATTTTAGTTTAAGCGGAGAATTGCGCTATGAGCTTTTAAAAAATTTATACCTTCGGCTTGAGCTATGGGAATTAAGATTTTATACCTATTCCGAATTAGGAAAAGGTAAAAGTTTTCATCTTTTTTCTCATTTAGATTGCGATTTTATTTACCTCTTACCAATTAGTCGTAAATTATCACCGTTAATTTACTGCGGTTTAAATTATGAAAAATATTGGGGAAAAGATTACCAGGATATAAGAATTTTTCATCCTGCTTTTGAATTTCGTCTCGGTATGGGTTTAATCTATCGTTTCAAAAAAAATAGAAAAATTTTTTTGGAAGTTCAAACATATGAAAAATATCAAATTTATGAAAGGGATATCATTTGGGCAAGTTTACTAAATAGCTGGCTGGTGGAGACAATTGGTGTACAAAGAATTAATTTGGGACTTTGTTTTTCATTATGAAAATTTTTATTTCTATTATTCTCTTTTTCTCTTTTCTTTTTGCTAAATTACAATTACAAGGGGGGTTAAAATTTTCTCGTTTTTCCATTACTGATTGGTATTCATCTGATACCGGTCTCTTTAACTACACCGTTTTTTACGAACCCTATTTAGGAATTAGTGGCGAAGTACTTTTAAGTTTTAAAAATCTCTCTTTTAGAAGCGAAATTTTTGAATTAAGATTTTATACCAAATTTAGCAAAAGAAGAAGTTTTCATTTCTTTTCCAATCTTGATTGTGATTTCCTTTATACTATTGCTATCACAAAAATTCTTTCTTTTTTCCCTTACCTTGGATTTAATTATGAGCAATATTTTAATAAACCAAAAAAAGATATAAGAAGTTGTGGACCTATTTATGAAGCAAGATTCGGTTTAGGAATGAATTATTCATTAAAAAGGCGAATAAAGATTTTTTTAGAAAGTCAAATTATAACAAAATATCAAATTTATGAAAGAAAAATTGGTAATCCTTACGAGATTTATAAAACAACAAAATTGCTCTTGGGTGTTAAAAGGATTAATCTTGGATTTCGTTATCTTTTATAAAACCTTTGTCTGCCAAGCAACTTTTTAATCGTTTATGTTGATTAATAGTTTTTAATATCTCTTTGTCTTCTGAGATCAGCAAAATTTAAATATTTTTCAATTTACTGGTTTCTAATAGTTTTTTTACTAAAAATTAATCTAAATTTCTTATTCTATATTCTTTGTAATTGATTAAGACATCGTTACCAACCATAAGGTGACAATAATCAGGAGAATAATAATCTAAAATAACAACCGGAAAATTAGCAAAATTCTCATCTAAATGAGTTAATCCTAAAGAGGTAAGTTTTCTAAAGAAGTTTAAATTATTCATACTATAATCAAGTTGCTATTTTTGTGCTTCTTTTAGAAAAGGAGACAATTTATGGGAAATTATCTCCGCCTATTCTCTTAACAATCTTTCTAATAAGATACTTCTTTATCTATTTCTCCAGCATCTTAACCACATTATTAATCCCACAATAAAACAACCATTTTTCTGATTTAAATTATAACTAAATGTTCCATTGGTATTTGGGCAGTTTAAGAAGAGAAAATATCCTTACTATTTACTTGGACGTAAGTAGAAGGCTTTTTTAATAACTCCAAGATGTCGGAATAAAACCCTTTTTCTTTTCTTTATTCCACTCTGCCTGAATACATTTCTTACCGTCCATTTGTTTAAATTAAATCCCAAAACAATCCTTTTTCTTACCCAATTAATTTTCTTATATAATTCCAGTATTTTCTCTTTGGATTTCTTTAAAAGTTCTGTAATGTGGAATTATGCGATTTTCTTAGAAGTTCTCTAAGTCTGGTTTCTCTTTTTTAATTTCTTTATTTTCTTATTATTTTAAGAAATTATTAAATAATTCCGATAATTTCCTTAACTTAATATTATTCCCTTGACATTTTAAAATTTTTGACTATATTTGTATTAGTTATGTTTATAGAATGTTATAAATTCTTAATAGAAATATATTAAAAAATGGGAAAAAATTTGCACAGAAGAAGAAAAAACCTAATGGAGGGGGTAATAGGGGGTAGGTGTATCATACGGGAATATTTTTAACTCTATTAGTGTTAATAATGATACTTTTATTAATGGTAATAACAATAACTTTATTAAGGCGAATAACAATAATCTTATTAATGGCCTTATAAATAAGCGGATTTTTAAGAATTTCATAGTGCTTAAATAACCCCTGGATGTTGGACTATGTAGACAGAACTCCCTCATTAGATAGAAAGAAAAGTAAAGTCAAATATAATAAATAAGGCTGTAAGATGAGAATAGTCAAGAGAACGATAACCTAACATAATAAAATGTTACTTTTATTCAGGATATTTTAGGTATTCTTTGAGTATAAGTAAAAGATTTTTTTGTCTTAAGGGAATTCTTTTAAATAACTTCAAGGTATTTTTATCTTAATACTCTTATTAAGTTGGTAATTATCTCTTAGCACATTTACTTTTTTTCCTTGATTTTTAAAATTATTTCTTTAAAATATTTATTTTTGGGAAAATGGTTGAGGATTATATTTATTGGGCTTGTGAAGTCCGCATAAGCGGAGCACCAGATTTTCTGGTGTCAGGGAAGGCGGTGAAAATCCGCCACGGTCCTGCCCACTGTGAGCAACCGAAAAACCTATCCCAAATGCCACTGTCGGTTTTATGCCGATGGGAAGGCGGGATAGGAATGGTTGCAAGTCAGGAGACCTGTCACAAGCCCGAGAAACTATTTCCCTCCTGGCAGGGAAAGGAGGTGAAAGATGAAAAAAAGCCTTTATTTTCTTTTAATTTTTATTAATTTTTCTTTCATTTTCTCCCAGGTTTATCAAACAGAAACCGTTTATGTGTATGCGAAGAGGATAAAAGAAAATCTTTTTACCCTTTCTTTACCGATTACCGTTATTGACGAGCCAACATTAAAAATTTTCCCAACAGTTGAAAAGAAAAATATTCTTAACTACTTTTCCGGAGTTAGTCTTAATTCCTATTCTTTCTTTAAAGGATTAACCGGAATTTCTTTGCAAGGAAATCCTAACTCTTCCCATACTTTAATTCTCTTTGATAATCTACCTTTAAATCAACCTTCTTCCCAAACTGCTGATTTAGGACTTCTGCCTTCTGGTTTGATTAGAAAGATAGAAATCTATAAAGGTCCTATTTCTAATATTTATGGTACAAATGCTTTAAATGGTGCTATTAATTTCCTTCCGATGATTGAAGAAAAACCGCTAACAGCAGAAATTTCTTACGGTAATTTTAAAACCTATCAATTATTAATGAAAACCGGTTGGCGAATAAAAGATTTTCTATTTTCTTTAAACGGAGAGCAATTTAAGACTAACGGGATAAGAACAAATGATGACCAAAAATTTTATAATCTTACTTTTCTTGCAAAGATATCAGAAATATTTAAATTAAGCAGCGGTTTTACCTTAAGAGAAATTGGCGTTCCTGGACCAAAGCCTAATCCCAATTATATTCCTCCTCTTGGTGATTCCTTATCTTACTCAAAAATTGACCGACAACGAGATACTTTTTACTTTTTTAACTTGAATTTTTCACCCAAATTAGAAGATATTATTTCTTTTAACTATCAAATTTATAGCACCTATCAAAAAACAAATTTTGCCTCTTATGAAACCACCTCGCTAAAAAATACTGTTTACGGCACTAATTTAATAATTTCTTATCCTTTTGGTAAGGAGAATAATTTTAATTTTGGTTTAGATATTAAATGGGAAAATGTAAAATACAAAAGCCGCTCTCCTTTTGAAGTTTTCCGAACTCCCTTCTCCTTATTTTCTAATTTAAAACATCAAGTTTTCGAAAAGTTATTTATTGAGTTGGGCATTAGATTAGATGATTACGAATTTGGTAGACCTTTAAGTTATAGTTTTGGAATTCTTTATCCCCATAAGAATCAATTGTTAAAATTATATTTTGGAAACTCCTTTAAAGCACCAGCAATTAATGACCTATATTGGCCGAAAACCGAAATTTTTCCCAATTTTTATCTATCCGGCAACTCAGATTTAAAGAAAGAGATTGCTAATGTTTTAGAAGTGAATTACCAAATCTTACAAGAGAAATATAATATTTCGGTGACTCCTTTTGTTAAAAAAATAAAAGACCTTATCCGCTGGTCTCTCGATCAGACAATGACCAAATATACTCCTTTCAATTTAGATAGAAGTTTTATTTACGGAACGGAAATCACCTTCAAAATAAACATTGCCAATTTAGTAATTGGATCAAACATAACTCTTCTTAATGGCAACGAAGAGATAAAAAAAGATACCCTTTTCCAAAAACGCGAACTTACTTATGTTCCTAAGTTCACCAATTCCTTTTATTTTAATTATTCAGTATTAAAAAATCTTAATCTTTCTCTCTTTACTTATTACCGAACAAAAAAGATAAACTATTATGGAGAAGAAATCAAATCTCTTCCTTCCTATTTTACCTTTGACTTAAAAATAAGTTACCAATTAACAAAGTTTTTAAATTTAGAAGCAGCGATTTTAAATCTATTTAATAAGGAGTATGCTGAGATGTTTGGTTATACTCTTGATGATTTAGACTACCCAATTGGAAAAAGAAAAATCTTTTTATCCCTTATTTTTCAACCTTTTTAAGTTAATTAAATAATAATAATAATCCTCAACCATTTTCCCAATTTTTTCCCAAGAATAATTTTGAGCGGTTAAATAGGCATTTTGTTCAATCTCTTTTTTTAATTCTTTATTTTCTAATATCAATAAAATCTTTTGAGCCAAATCTTCAAAAGAATTCGCTTTAAATAGTAATCCATTTTCTTTATCTTTAATTACTGTTTTATATCCTTCAATATCAGAAGCAATCACTAACTTTTTTGTTGCCATTGCTTCTAATAAAATTATTCCTTGGGCTTCACCACCCAAGGCGGGAGCAACAAAAATATCACAACTGGCATAATATCTTGGTAAATCCTCTCTTTTTACATAGCCTAAAAAATCACAAAGATTTTCAATATTTAACTCTCTAACCAAATCTTTCAACATTTTTTCTTCTGGTCCTTTACCAATAATTAAAAGTTTGGGATTAGTGAAAAAAGAATAGATTTTGCTAAAAGCTCTTATTGCTATTTCTGCTCCCTTTCTTTTATCTAAACGACCAACAAAAAGAATTACTGGAAAATATTTCTTATATTCTAAAAAAGGTCTATTATCCGGATTAAACCTTTTTAAATCTACTCCATTAGGAATAATTCGAAAATTATTAGGCAAAAATTCTTCAATCCATTTTTTTGCTATTTCCGAGACAGCAATTTTGCCATCTATTTTATTATTATATTTTTTATACAAAGGAGTAAAAATCTTTAAAAAATTTAATTTTTTAAAGCCGACAGTATGAAAGGTTACACAATTAACACTTTTTGAAAAATGTAATGCCCAAAAACCAATTTCCGGTGGAAAACAACCATGCATATGAATGATATCAAAATTTTCTTTTCTTAAATAATTTTTAACCAAAGTTGGCATCTTCAGACTGAAAGGAAGAGTAGCAAAAGACTTATTAAGGGGTAAAAAAATTACTTTACCAAACCGAATAACTTCTACATCAAATATCGGTTTATCCTCCCATAATTTAGGATAATTTGTTGTCAAAATTTTTACATTGTGACCCAGGTTTTTCAATTCACAGGCTAAATGATAAACATGCTCCGAAATCCCCGAAGGATAAGGATAAAAAGCCGAAGAAACTAAAAGAACTTCCATTTATTTTCCCGTATGACCAAACCCACCTTTATCTCTTTTACTTTTTTTTAATTCTTTTACTTCTACCCACTCAATTTTCACTACTGGCGAAAAAACTAATTGGGCAATTCTTTCTCCTTTTTTAATTTTAAAATCTCTGTTACTAAAATTAAATAAAATTACCATAACTTCTCCTCGATAATCAGCATCAATTGTTCCGGGACTATTTAAAATTCCAATTCCATAGTTTTTTGCCAAACCACTTCTCGGTCTTACTTGAGCTTCGTAACCATCAGGAATCTCAATGGCTATTCCCGTTCTCACAATATCAAAGGATTTTTTTTTAATTATTTTATCTTCTGCTGAATATAAATCTACACCGGAAGCACCGGGTGTTTGATATTGAGGTAACGGCAAATCTGTGATTCTTTTTATTTTTACTTTAATCTTCTTCATTTATAAAATCACTTTGAAAAACAAACCATTGGGTAGGATATTTTATTATTGCTTTTTCTATTTTTTGAGCGATAATTCTTGTTAATCTTTCGACTTCCTTTTCAAAATCTTCATTCTCGCTATATTCCGTTTTTATTTTTTCATCCATCATTAAATATTTTTTATCTTTTTCTTTTAAAACAAAATAACCAAAATATAAAGGAATTTTATATTTTTGTGCTAAATAAGCAGAACCCTTAGGAAAAATTCTTTTCCCTTTACCTAAAGGCAACAATAAACCTTGCCGATTTAATGAACGATCGGAAAGAATTGCTAAATTATAACCGTTCTTTAAAGAGTTAATTATTTCTTTTGTTGAATTATAGGGAATTGGCTTTAAATAATTTTTTTTTCTTAACCAATTAAAAACATTGCTCATACCAAAAGGCAAAACTTCAATTAAACAAGAAAAATTTAATCCCATTCTTGATAAAGTAATACCGCCCAGTTCCCAGTTACCTAAATGTAAAGTAGCCAAAATTAGTTTTTTTGTTTTGGCGTCCCGAAAAAAATCAGCCGATACTCGATTTTCTATTAAAGAGAAAAAATGGCGGTCTTTATAACTTGGTGATTTTAAAAAATCGGCAATACAGATTGCTAAATTTATAAAAAGTTTCTTAGTAAGTTCTCTTGCTTTTCTCTCTCCAATTTCTTTTCCAAAAATATGAAAATAGTTATTCATCATTCTCCTTCTTTGATTTTTCATTAGCCGAAAACAACTGTAACCAATAATTTTTGCCAAGATCAAACAAAACCAACGAGGCAAAAAAGTTCCCATTAATATTCCTAAATACATTAAATATTTTTTGAAAAGTTGTGTTAAGGGCATTTATTCAATAACTACTAATATCCGACCGCAATAATCGCAGTAATGAATTTTTTCATTCTTTCTTATTTCAATAATTATTTGAGGAGGAATTGGATTAAAACAAATACTACAAGTTTCATTTTCTATTTTAGCAACAGCAATTCCATTCCTTCGCTGTTTAATTTTCTCGTAAATTGAATAATAATTTGTCGGTAAAGCCATTATTAATTCTTTCCTTCTTTCTTCCCTTTTTCTGATTTCTTCTTTTATTTTTTCTTCTTCTCCTTTAAGCTCTTCAATTTTTTTCTGAGTATCTTTTTTTATAATTTCGATCTCTTTTTCTTTTTGTTTAATATCCTCTTCGTTACTTTCAATTTTTTCTAAAAGTTCAATCATTCGATCTTCAATCTCGCTTTTTAACTTTTTCTGGCTCTCAATTTCTTTTAGAAATGCTTTGTATTGCTCATTAGTTTTGGCGCTATACAACTGAATCTGATATTGGGCAATTTTTTCCTCGCAAGTTTTCAGATCAACCTCAGCAAGTTTATATTCCTTTTTATAATTAATAACATCTGCCTTTTTCTGCTCCAAATCTTTTACTTTCTGTTCCAAATAAAGATTTAAACCTTTAATTTTTTCAGGAATCTGATTTGCTTTTTTAGAGAGATAATCTATTTCATTGTCGACTTGTTGAAGCTCCCATAATAATTTAATTATTTCGGAAACCATCTATTTAAAAAATTAAAAGAAAAAATGGGCGATACCCGATTTGAACGGGTGACCTCTTGCATGTCAAGCAAGCGCTCTAACCAACGCTGAGCTAATCGCCCATTTTTTCTCATTATAATATATTAATAAAAACTCTCAAAAAGTCAAATTAAACTTTTTGATTTTCCAAATCTGATTATTTTTAAAGTAAACTCTTGGTACTCTTGGGCTTAAACGAGTGATAACTTCGTAGGGAATAGTATTAGCCCATAAAGCAACATCATTCACAGTAATTTCCTCCTTTCCCTCTTTACCAATCAGAGTAACTACCTCTTCGATTTTCACATCTGAAAAATTATTTAGGTTAATCATTGTTAAATCCATACACACACTACCAACAATATTTACTCTTCTACCTTTTACTAACACTTCTCCACGATTAGAAAGTTGATAAGGATAACCATCGCCATAACCACAGGAAATAACACCAATTAATGTCGGTTTAGAAGTAAAATAAGTGCGGCCGTAACTAATACTCATTTTTTCGTTAAAATATTTGAGACTTACGATCCGTGACTTTAAGGAAATTACCGGCTTGATCAATTTTTTTATTTTCTCATTTTTAACGCCATTAGAAAGAATTCCATACACCACTAAACCAGGTCGTACCATATCTAAATGAGATTGGGGGATATTTAATACACCGCAGGAATTTGCAATATGAAGAATCTTTTTTTGTAGATTTAATTTTTTTATTAATTTTAAAAACTCTTCTAATTGTTTTTCACTAAATAGAATATCGCTATCAGCCACCGGGAAATGGGAAAAAATTCCCTCTATTTCTAAAAAATTTTGTTCTTTAATTAATTCGTATATTTTTTCGAATTCTTTTACAAAAAAACCTGTTCTCCCCATTCCAGTATCAATTTCAATATGGATTTTTAATTTTTTATTATTATTTTGCGCATATTTGATTAATTCTTTTAAAAATCCAGTATCGCTGACGTTAGGAATTAAATCATATTCAAATAAGTAAGGAATTGTTTTATAAGGTATTGGGCTTAAAATCAGAATTGGTGTTTTAATTTTTGCTTTTTCCCTTAAAATTACTCCTTCATCAACACTTGCCACTCCTAACATATCTATTTTATTTTCCAAAAATTGGGCGATCTCACATGCCCCTAATCCATAAGCATCTGCTTTAATTGCTAAAAGAATTTTTTTATTTTTTACTATTTTTTTTATAACTAAAAGATTAGATAAAAGATTATCTAAGTTAACTTCTACCCAGACTCTTTCTTTTTCCATTTTTAGATTATATCAAAAAGAAATATTTCGTCAAATTGCAAATAAGTAAAATTTAACTATCATTTAATTATGTGGGGAAAAAAAGAGATTGAAAAAATATTTAAGAAAATTGAAGAATATAAAGAAGAAATGATCGAATTACAAAAAGGACTGACTGAAATACCAGCAATTGGTCCGGAAAATAGTGGAGAAGGTGAATACGAAAAAGCAAAATTTTTGAAAGAAAAATTATTAAAATGGGGATTTTCAGTAGAAGAGTATAATGCTGTCGATGAACGGGTAAAAAGTAAAATAAGACCCAATCTCCTTACTTTTTATCAGGGCAGAAAATCGGACAAAAAAATTTGGATTATTACCCATTTAGATGTTGTACCAGCGGGTAATGAAAACTTATGGAAAACGCCTCCTTTTAAAGCAATAGTAAAAGATGGAAAGATCTACGGAAGAGGAACGGAGGATAATCAGCAGGAAATGGTCTCCTCCATCTTTGCCCTAAAAGTAATAAAAGATTTAGATTTAATTCCTAGTTATTCAGTCAATTTACTTTTCGTGAGCGACGAAGAAACAGGAAGTAATTTTGGAATAAAATATCTTTTAGAGAATTTTAATTTCTTTAATACTGAAGATATAATTATCATTCCTGACGCGGGCAGTGAAAAGGGAGATGCTATTGAAATTGCTGAAAAGGGAATAATATGGTTAAAATTTGAAATCATTGGTTTACAAACTCATGCTTCTACCCCACATAAAGGAATAAATGCTCATAAAATTGGTGCTCTTTTAATCAGTTATTTAGTAGAAAACTTTGAGAAAAAATTTGGTAAAAAAGACTCTTTATTCGAACCACCAATAACAACTTTTGAACCCACAAAAAAAGAAAAAAATATCTCCAACATTAACACCATTCCCGGAGAAGATGTTTTTTATTTTGATTGTCGTTATCTTCCTGATTATAATTTTTCAGAAATAATTAATTATTTAAAAGAAGTAATAAATTTATGGCAAGAAAAATACAAGGTGAAAATAAATTTAAAAATTATTCACCACGAAGAAGTAGCTCCTAAAACTAACAAAGAAGCACCAACTGTAAAATTTCTTAAAAAAGCGATTAAAGATGTCTTAAACCAAAATCCTCGATTAATTGGTATTGGTGGTGGAACAGTAGCAGCGATCTTTCGGAAAAAAGGATTCCAACCTGTCGTTTGGGGAAAAATTGCTGGTGTCGCCCATCAACCAAACGAATATTCGGTTATCGAAAATATGATTGATTCTACTAAGATATATGCTTATCTTTTTGGTCTTGACTTTAATGATTTTTAAGTTAATAATATATTATGGATTTAAGAAATTATTTTGATTTAAAAAAAACTCGATTAGATGACATTAGAGAGTACGGAGGCGAAGTAATTCTTCTTTTTTTAAAAGAAGGAATATCCCTTAATGAAGCGATAGAGGTATTAAGTTGGGAAATTGCTAAATTTTTGCAGAACGAAACAGGTAAAGGATATTCTCCTTCAAAAGAACCAGGTATGGGAATAGAATGGATTGTACGGGAACCAGGACACGAAACTTATGGATTGAAAATTGTCGGTGAAGGAAACCGAGTAATTATTAAAAGGGTAGCAATTTTAGAAGACGAAACCTTTATGAATCGATATGCTCGGTATCTCAAACAATTAGCAGAAAAAGAAGATTAAATTAAAATAAGAATTGCCTCTATCACAAAGATTAAAAGAGCCAAAAATAAAAAAAGATAGGTTAATTCATATTCTAATTTTACCTCTCCCTTTATTATTTTTAAATTATTATTTTCTTTTAAATTTATTTTTTTTAAATTACCCTCTTCTCCTCGAACATTCACTGAAATTTTTTTATCTTCAAATTGATATATTCCCGGTATTTCTGTTTCAGAAAATTTTATAATCTTCATCCCCTTTTCTACTTCCGTATTTCTTAAAAAATTTCCTAAAGGAGTAATAATTTTTATCTGGGAGGAATTAAAATTTAATATTATTGTTTCACCAACAAAAAAGTTATTTTTCTTTTTAATCTTACAATATTCTATTGTTCGAAATATTAATGGTAAAAATAATATTTTCATTGGCATATCAGTGTAACCGTCCGAAAAATTGCTGGTAAAAATCATCAAGTTATTCAAAGTGTCTTCTAAAAGAAAAGGAAAATTATTATTGAAATACGCTAATATTTTTAAATTTTCTCCTTTTAAAGGAATCATTCGATAAAACTTTGGCTCTTTGATCGTCTTTTCTGGGAGGTTTTGAAAAATAAAATGCTCTTTTTCCCATTTATCAATCACCAAAAATTCTTTTCTTTCCCAAATTTCGGAAGTTTCAAAAATTTCATTTAATCTATTTTCTTTTAAGTTTTGACCTAAAATCAAAATAACTTTTCCATTATTTTTTAAATAATTTAACAGTTGCCATTTTAAAAATTGATCAATTTTAGAAGGGTTAACTAAAAGAATCAAAGAATAAGAAGAAAAGGAAACCTTCTTTATTTCTCCTAAAGATACATAATCTACTTGATAATCTTTACTAGATAAAAATAGTTTTTTTAAATAAAAGAGATCGCCCTCTTTTTCATAAATAACTAAGATAGGAAAATGTTCTGTTTTATCATAAACAAAGTAATAAACATTATCACTTTTTAGATTTTCTTCTTCAATTTCAACTTTGCCAGTGATTATTCCTTGAGCGGATTTTTGAGGAATCTCTAAATTAAATTCTTTTATACCAGGGGGAAGAGTTAAAAAATTTTTGAAATTAAAATCTTCTATCGAAAGGATAAAGGGAACCTCTACAGGAGAAGAAGAATAATTAATTAATTTTATTTGTAGATTAATCTTATCTTCTCTTGAAGGCAAGAAACGAAGCCCAATAATTCCACAATTTTTAAAATTATCTTTTCCCAAATCAATAATTTTTAACTGAAAATTACCTTTAAAATTTTTCAGAAAAGAATAAGAATATTCTTGCAAATCAGTAATTAAAAAAATTTCACCCTCTAAATTTTTTAATTCCTCCAAAATTTCTTGGGCATAAGAAATATCATAAGAAATTTTCAAATCTTCAATTACCCTATCAGAAATATTTGTCACTTTTTCATTTTCTATAATCTTTTTCCTACTGGTTAATAAAATTGTAACTCTTGAATTTTGAGAAAGATTTTTAATAATTTCTTTTAGAATCTTTTTCCCTTTTTCAAAATTATCTTCGTATTCCATACTGTAGGAATCATCTAAAATAAGAATAATCTTTTCTGCCTTTTGAGGCAAAATTTTTAAAATAGAGGACCCTTTTCTAATAAAGTATGGTCGACTTAGATTCAAGATCAAAAAAGTAATAAAGAAAGTCCTTAAAAAGAGCAATAAAATGTCTCTTAACCGATAAAAATTAAATTTTTCCTTTTTAAAATCAATCAAAAAAAACAAAGAAGAGAAATCAATCTTTTTAAGTTGAAAGCGAAAAATGAAATGTAAAAGTAATGGCAAAGAGGCCAATGGTAAAAGATAAAGAAAAAAAGGAATAAAAAAATTCATCTAATTCTTGCTCTTTTTTCTAGATAGTTAAAGAAAACGAAATCAAAAGGCATATTGGTAAGAATAAGATTATAATCGATATAATGAGCAGCGCACTCTTTCTTATAATGAAGAAATAAATTTTTCAAATTTTCTTGATATTCTTTTTTTATTCCCCTTGGGTCTAAAGTGATTTCTCTTTTTGTTTCTAAATCCTTAAAAATTAATGGTTCGTTATAATCTAAATTTATCTCGTTTGGATCAAGAATATGAAAAACTAAAACTTCATTTTTCTTATGACGCAAATTTTTCAATGCTTTTAGTACATTCTCTTGGTTATCAAAGAGGTCAGAAAAAACAATAATTAATCCTCTTTTTTTTATTTTCTTCCCAATTTCAGTTAAACTTTTTAAAATATCTGTTTCTCCTTCTGGTTTTACCTCTTCAATTATCTTCAATATTTTTGATAAATGAAATTTAGAACACTGTGGAGGAAAATATTGATAATCTTTTTTATTAAAAATGGCTATTCCTACGCTGTCATGTTGCTTAAATAATAAGTAGGCAAAACAAGCAGTTAAAAAAGAAGCATATTCAAATTTGCTTATTTCCCAACTTTTATAAGCCATTGAACCTGAATTATCTAAAAGGAGATAGGCTCGTAAATTGGTTTCTTCTTCATACTCTCTAACCCAAAATCTATCAGTTTTCGCAAATATTTTCCAATCAATTTTTTTAAGCTCATCACCAGGTAAATAAGGACGATAATCAGCAAACTCTATTGACTGGCCTTTATAGGGACTCTTATGAAAACCAGAAAGAAAACCTTCCACAACTAATTTTGCTTTTAAATCCAATCTTTTTATCTTATGAATTATTTCCGGTAAAAGATATTTCATTTTATTAAAAAAGTTAATGTTTCAATTAAATTATCTATTTCCTCTTTGGTATTATAAAAATGAGGAGAGATTCTTAAATAATTTTCTCTTAAAGAAATTTTAAAACCTTTTTCTAAAATCTTATGATAAAAAATTTTGCTTTCTTTATCTTTTCTTTTACAAGCAACAATGCCACTTCCTTTATTTCTTTCTAAGATATTAAAATTTAAATCTTTTAATCGCTCGATTAAATAATTAGTTAAAAATAAAAGATAGTTTTGTATATTTTTAATTCCAATTTCATTCAAAAATTTTATATTTTCTTTTAAACCAATAATCCCTAAATAATTTTTTGTTCCCTCTTCTAATTTATCAGCACTTTTTTTCAATCTTTTTTTGGCAAATATTTTATTAAATTCTTTCCATTCGTATCCTAACCAGCCAATAAGCTCTATTTTTAATTTTTTTAAAGTTTCCTTTTTAATATGTAATACGCCAATGCCTTGTGGCAGAAAAATCCATTTACCGCCGCCAAAGACAAGAAAATCAATATCTATCTCTTTTAAATCAATTTCTAATGCTCCAACTCCTTGAATTCCATCAATCAATAAAAAACAATCATAATTTTTACAAAAATTACTTATTTCTTTTAAAGGAATTTGATAACCAGAAAGAAAATGTATCCAATCCAAAGCAATCAATTTTGTTTTCCTATTAAATACTTTTTTAATTTGTTTCAGAATGTCGCCTTGTAAGATTGAAATATATCTCTTTTCTACTTTATCAAAATTTTGATAAGGCAAAAAATTTGCAGGGAAATTATCTTTCGCAATAATTATATTATCATTTTTATTAAACCTAATAAGACTTAGAACCGTTAAAATTCCTTCGCTGGTGTTTCTTTTAAAACAAATCTCTTCTTTATTAGCATTTAAAAACTTAGCAACGATTTCTCTTGTCTCTTCTGATAATCTCTCGCATTCTTCCCATTCAATATTTCCTTCATAAACATACTTATCAAGCCACTTCTCTATTGCCTTTTTGGTTCGTAGAGGCATTGGGCCACAAGCAGCGTTATTCAGATAAATATACTTCTCTAAAATCGGAAATTCCTTTCGATAAAGAGAAAAATTAATCATAATAAATAATTATAATTAATTAATTCTTAAAAATCAAAAATACTTAGAAAAAAACTTGAAAAAAATATTTATTTATTTAAAATTTACTAATTGGGGGATCGTCTAACTGGCAGGACATCTGACTCTGGATCAGATGGTCGGGGTTCGAATCCCTGTCCCCCAGTTAAAATTTTTTAAGTACTTCTTTAAGTTCATTTATCTCTTCTTTTTTTCCTAATTTTTCTAAAAAATAAATATTGGCATTAACCATTTTTTTATAATAATCAATAACCAAATTTTCTCGTTCATCTAAAATCTTCTTTGGTTTTCGGTAATATAAATTTTTAAAATCATAATATTGGCATTCCAAAGTGTCTTTAATTTGGAAAGTTAAAAAATAAGGAATAACTTTTTTATTTGTGAGAAAAGCTTTTAAATCGGGGTCGTTTAAATTTAAATACACAAGGTAAGCATTCTCCTTTTTGGTTTCAATAAAACTTATAAGTAAATTTATGTAAGCATTTTGAATTCCCCAAGGCTCTTTTAATTTGTTATATTCAAACTGATAAAGATATTTTTCATATTCTTCCAATTCCCTTTTTATTTTACTTATAAAATCAGGATAGGTTTTCCTTAAATACTCTAAATAAAAAGTCCTTCTCAAAAGTTCCTTATCAATAATAATTAAATCTTTACGAAAATTTTTAAGATAACGAAAGTATAATGAGGATGAGTAAAAATCCCACCAATCAGTTAATATTAAAGAATTTTTCGGCAAAGAATTTAAAACATTATAAGTAAAATCATAAGCCAAATAAAAATCTCTCTTATTATTTTTGGGATAATTAAAAACCAATAATATCAAAAGGGTGATAAAAAGAATCAAAAATCTTATAATTTTTTGAGAAAAAATTTTAATATGGGAAAATCCATAAGAAGAGAAGATAATCAACGGAATAAAAGCAGGTAAATAATAGGGTTGAATATCAGGGATGCTATAATTTATGGAATTCAAAATACCAATAATTATTGTAATAATTAAAATTATGGCTAATTCCCGATTCTTTTGAAAAAGAAAATAAATTCCAATGATTGCGAAAAGAAAATAAATATAAATCATTTCTTTAATTAGGAAACTTATTTCGTTAACAAAATTTTTTATAACTTCATTAATAGGCAAAGAAAAAGACCAAACCCGATATTGTCTACCACTAATATGCCAGAAAAGTCGTAAAAAATCTTTGGGATTTCCCCAATTAAATATTGGGTCTGAATTTGCTCTGATTAGCAAATAAAAATAAAGAGAAAAACCAATAAGAAAGGAAATAATAAATAAGAAAAGTTTTTTCTTTTCTTTTAAAATAAAATAGAGTATCATTGGCAAAACTATTGAAAGTAACATTAAATGATGGGTTAAAGATATTCCTAAAACATAAGCAATAAAGAGAAAAATATTTTTCTCTTCTTTTTTTAAAAACAGATATATTAATAACACCAGAAAAAAAGCAGTTAGAGAATAGACTTCTATTTCGTTAACTATTGACCAAAAAAGATTATTGAAAGAAAAAAGAGTAACATAAATTAAAGAAACAATATTATCTTGGGTAATTTTTTTAATTAAAAAATATAAAAGTATTATCGTAAAAAAACCAAACAAAAAAGAAAAGAGATTTCCTTTGAAAGCTGGTTCTAAAAAAGGTAAAAAAGAAAATATTCTACCTAATAAAGTAAATAATGGGTAACCAGTAGGATGTAAGATATTTAAATAGTGAATACCAAAAATGATTTCTCCACAATCAATTAAACCAACAGTGGGTGAAAGGGTAGAAAATAAAATAAGAAAAATAATTAGGAAATAAAGATAAACCAATTAATTAGATGAAAAATCTTCTTTTTTGCCCAAATTATATACCACTGCTTTTTCTTCTGTTTTTTTAACAAGACTGGTTAAAACCTTTCCCGGACCAAGTTCGTAAAAAGTCTCGCAACCATAATTAATCGCTGTCTCTACGCTTTTTTTCCACAAAACTGGCGAAATAATTTGGATTTCTAAATTTCTTTTAATTGTATTAACATCATTACAAAGTTCGCCAGTAGCATTCATAATTATTGGTATTTGAGGAGCATTAAAATTAAATTGGAAAAGATATTCTTTGAACTCTAAATAAGCCGGCTCCATTAATGGCGAATGAAAAGCACCTGAAACCGGTAGCATTATAACTTTTGCTTTTTCCTTTGTTAATATCTCATAGGCTTCTTTTACAGCCGAAACATCGCCAGCAATTACTATTTGGGAAGGGCTATTAAAATTTGCCGGTACACAAATACCTGAAACTTTTTTACACACTTCTTTTATTTTATCTTCTGACAAACCAATAACCGCAGCCATTGTTCCTGGTCTTTCCTTTCCTGCCTTTTCCATTAATTCTCCCCTTTTTTTAACCAATTTTAATACTGTGAAAAAATCAAAAACACCACTGGCATATAAAGCAGTGTATTCTCCTAAACTATGTCCCATTACTAAATCAAATTTTTCATTTTTAAAAGTTTTGAATAATTCTAAACAAACAATTGAATGGAGAAGAACCGCTGGTTGGGTAATAGAAGTTCTTTTTAAATCTTCTTCATTTCCTTCGAAGGATATTTTCTTAATATCAAATCCTAAAATTTCACAAGCCTCATCATAGATTTTTTTGGCTATCGGAAAATTATCATATAAGTCTCTTCCCATTCCCACATATTGAGAACCCTGCCCAGGAAAAAGAGCACAAATCTTTTTTTTCATTTTACATTGTTCCAAAGGGTTTTGGTGGAAACGTTAACAACAAAATTATTAAAGCCAAAGTTGCTAATAATATGTCTTTCTTTGTTAACGGCGTAATCTCATCTTGAACCGGTGGATGTTTTAAACTAAGTAAAGAGACAATAATTACCCAAAATAACCAACCAAGCCAATATCTACTAAGATAGATAAGAATTCCCAAAACAACAATTATAAATACTTTAAAACGACCAAAGAGAGCATAGGCAATATGACCACCGTCCAATTGTCCTAAAGGAATAAGGTTTAAAGCCGTTACAAAAAATCCTAACCAACCAGCAAAAGCCATTGGATGTAAAAGAATATCAAATCCTTGGGGAATATCTTTAAAAACAATTTTTGTTAATGCGGAAAAGATAATCGAATTTCCTAAAGATAGACCGTATCTTATCTCTTCTAATTTTATTATTTTAGAAAGTTTTAGACCAAAATAGGTTATTGGTAAAGCAACTAAAAAGCCGGTTAAAGGCCCAGCAATACCCACTCTAATTAAAGATTTCTTGGAAGGTATAATTGAGCGCATTTTAATAAAGGCACCCATTGTGCCAATCAAGGGATGAGGAACAGGTAAAAAATAAGGCAAACTTACCGAAACCTTTTCTCTTTTTGCTATAAAATAATGTCCCAATTCATGGGAACCTAAAATTGCTAAGAGAGAAAAAGAAAAAGGAATTCCCAAAAAAATATCAGTAATTCTTAAAAAGGGATTACCACCTTGATGAAAAGAACCAACCAATAAAGTAGTTAAAAGGGTTAAAAGAAACAAAATTAAATTTATCCAATAATTCTCTTTTTTTTCTTCTTTATAAATTTTTTCTGCCAAAGTTAATATGTGAAAATTTTTCCTTTTGGAAAAGAAAGGAATATAACCATAAGGCTCTAAAGCCATCTTTAAATTTCTTAAATTAATCTCCCAAGGCTCCCGTAATTTACCGACAAAAGTTTTTTCGCTAACTTGATAAATTTCAAAATAATTATTTATTAAAAACAATAAATTTTCTTTAGAATAATCAAAAGCCATTTTTAAAAATTTTTATCAATTCTCTTTTTACTTCCTCCACTGTAATATCTTTTTTTATCTCTTCCTTTATTGAGGTCATTTTTAATCCCTTTATTCCGCAGGGGTTAATTAGTTGGAAATAACCTAAATCGTTATTCACATTTAAAGCAAATCCGTGGAAAGTAACATTTTTATCAATTGCCATTCCAATGGAACAAATTTTTCTATCTTCCACAAAAACTCCAATAAATTTTTCTTTTTTTTCGGCATTAATGTTAAAATACTTTAAAACTTGGATAATCAAACACTCAATTTTATTTATAAATTTCTTCATATCCCAAAAACCATTTTTTAAATAAAAAATCGGATAGCCAACTAATTGACCATAATTATGGAGAGTAATATCTCCTCCCCTTTCAATTTGATAAAATTCTATATTTAACTCTTTTAATTTTTCTTTAGAAATCAGAAGGTTTTCTATCTTACCATTTCGACCAAGTGTGATAACCGGCGGATGTTCAACCAAAATTAATAAATCATCTATCTCATTATTTTTTCTTCTTTCAATATAAAACTTTTGTAACAAATAGGTCTCCCAAAAATTTTTTCTGCCTAAGTCAATAATTTCCATAAATTTAATTATAAAGATTTTTCTTGAAATTTTCAAATTTTTAAATATTATAAAACATAAGTTATAATTTTTAAGATGAGAAAAAAAGAGCCAATAATTGAAATCAACGGTAAAAGATATTTAAGAATACCGATAAAAACTGCATTAATTAAAAAAGGGGATGATTTAATTCAAGTAATTAAAGAAAATAGTAAAGGAGTTTTACAAAAAAATGATATAATTACGATAAGTGAAAGCGCGGTTGCTTGTAGCCAAGGAAGGGCAATACCGATAAAGGAAATAAAAGTTTCTCTATTAGCAAAATTTCTTTGGCGATTTGTTAGAAAAGTTCCTTATGGAACTGGTTTAAGAAATCCTTATAGTATGGAATGCGCAATAAGAGAATGTGGAAAAATAAGAATATTAATAGCCGCGATTATTGGCGGAATTACTAAACTCTTAGGTAGAAGGGGCGATTTCTATCGAATTGCCGGTAAACAGGCAGCAATGATTGACGCTCCTTATACATCAGGAATAAAGGAATATTATGAATGTGTAATAATGGGTCCCAAAAACCCCCAAGAGGTTGTTAAGAAAATAAGTTATTCTTTATCTCTACCAGTAGCTATTGTAGATGTTAACGATATTGGCGGTAGTTGGGTTATTGCTTCTTCTAATAATGTAGATAAAAAATTAATAGAACAAATATTAAAAGATAATCCAGCAGGTCAAGGTAACGAAATGACACCAATTGTTATAATAAGAGAGTTAAAATAAATGGAATCTATACTATATCCTATACAGCTCCCTCTTATAATAAGTATAAAATAAAATTAGACTCCTTTAAGCCTGTTTTGGTTTCTTAAAATTTTAATAAAATTTATAAATAGGTTATAATTTATAAGGAAATAAATTTATTCTTTCTTCCCTTTTACTAACCAGAGATAGACTGACCAGAAAATTATTGAGAATAATAAAAATCCTAAAAGAAGATAGATAAACCCTAAAAACCCAACTCCAAATCTTCTAATAAAGGATTGGGCAAAAATTTGTTGAGAGAGCAAAAAAATCACCAAACCTCCAAGAGAAGTTCACCGCCAACCTTTTCTTTTCTTGCCTCTCGGTCGGTAAGAATACCTTTGGGAGTGGAAAGAATCGCAATTCCTAATCCCCCTTTCACTTTAGGAATATCTTTCACACCAACATATATTCGACGGCTAGGCTTGGAAATTCTTTTCAAACCATAAATCACTGGTTTGCCTTCAGGAGTGTATTTTAAAATAATATTAATCTCTTTTTTTACCCCTTCACCAATAACTTGAAAATTAGTAATATAACCCTCTTCTAAAAGAATCCGAACAATTTCTAATTTCATTTTTGAATAAGGAACCCTTACCTCTTTATGACGAACCATTAAAGCGTTCCTTATTCTTGTCAGCATATCGCTTATGGGATCCGTAATCATCTTACCTCCTACATTACCAACTTGCTTTTCTCACACCCGGTATCTCACCTTTTAGAGCTAATTCGCGAAAACAAATCCGGCATAATCCAAACTTTCTTAAATAGCCCCGAGGACGAAAACATCTTTGACAACGAAATCTTATTCGGGTTTTATACTTTGGTTCTTTTTTACTTTTTTCAATATGACACTTTCTTGCCATTTTACTCCTTTCTAAATACCATTCCCAATTCTTCTAATAATGCTTTCGCCTCATCATCGCTCTTAGCAGTTGTGACAATTGCAATATCCATTCCAAAAATCTTTTTTACTTTACCAGCGTCAACTTCGGGAAAAATAACTTGTTCATCAATTCCTAAATTATAATTTCCACGAGTATCAAAAGAAGAAGGATCAAAGCCTCGAAAATCCCTTATTCTTGGCGCAGCAAAATTAAGAAACCGATCCAAAAATTCATACATTCGATAACCTCTCAATGTTACCTTACACGCAATGGGCATACCTTTTCTTAATTTAAAAGCAGAAACCGATCTCTTCGCACGAACAATCATTGGTCTTTGGCCAGTGATTAAACTCAAATCCTCACTAATAATATCTAAAATTTTAGGATCAGAGATTGCTTCACCGGCAGCAACATTTATCACAATCTTTTCTAACTTAGGAACTTGCATCGGATTTTTGTAACCAAATTTTTTCATTAAAGTTGGTACAATACGTTTTCGATATTCTTCTAATAATCTTGGAATATATTTAGCTTTTTCAGTCGATGATTTCATTGCATTTTTTACAAATTCTAACTCTTCTATTTTCTATTTTTTCTCTTCTCACTTTTGTTTTCTGACCGCATTTTGGACAAATAAGCGCCAACTTACACACTGGTAGAGGCAAGGGAATATCAATAATTCCGCCTGGTTGATCTACTCCTCGAGGTCTTTGGTGCTTCTTATGTAAATTTACTCCTTCTACCACCGCTCTTACTAAATTCTTATCTCTTTCATAAAGCATTTTAATAATCTTTCCTCTTTTTCCTTTTTCTTCTCCAGAAATTACTTCCACAATATCATTCTTTTTAAGATAAGTTTTAAGTCTCATACAACCTCAGCAGCAAGAGAAATTATTTTTGTAAACATTTTGTCTCTTAATTCCCGAGCAACTGGTCCAAATACTCTTGTACCTCTTGGTTCTCCCTTCTCATCAATCAAAACGCAGGCATTATCATCAAACCGAATGTAAGAACCGTCCGGACGACGATACTCTTTTTTTGTCCGCACGATTACCGCCCTAGCTTTATCACCTTTTTTAATTGGCGCCTGAGGCACAGCATCTTTAATTGTTACCACCACAATATCGCCAACATAACCGTATCTTCTTTTTGAACCACCTAAAACTTTTATTACCATTGCCTCTTTGGCACCAGTATTATCAGCAACTACTAATCTTGTAAAATCTTGAATCATAGTTTCTTCACCACCCGCCAACGTTTTAATTTTGATAAAGGTCTTGTTTCCATTAATAAAACCTTATCTCCTACCTGACATTCGTTATTGGGGTCGTGAGCATATAATTTAGTTTTTTTTCTAATATATTTTTTATACTTTGGATGCATTACTAACCTTTCTACTTCACAAACTACGGTCTTATCCATTTTATTACTTTTCACCACTGCGATAACTGTTTTTCTACGTCCGCGCATTTTTTCTGCCCCACATTAAAACTTTTTCTTTAGTATAACCCCTTTCTCGTAAAATAGTTAAAACTCGAGCAATATCTCTTTTTAACATTGTTAATCTCTTAGGATTGGGTAAAGTCTCAGTCACTTTTCTAATTCTTAACTTAAAATACTCATCACTCAGCTCAAAATATTTTCGCAAAAGTTCTTCGTCAGAAAGTTCCCGCAGTTCAAATGGTTTCATAAACAATCTCTTCTCTTTTCAATACTCTCGTTTTACAAGGTAATTTAGCACTGGCTAAACTAAAAGCCCTCTTGGCTTCTTCTTCGGTTACACCTTCTACTTCAAAAATTACTCTTCCTGGTTTCACTACCGCCACCCAGAAAGCCACATCTCCTTTTCCTTTTCCCATTCGAGTTTCGGCTGGTTTTTTAGTCACTGGTTTATCAGGAAATATTCTTACCCATAATTTACCACTCTTTTTGAGCGATTTCATAATCGCCACCCTTGCGGCTTCTAATTGAGCAGCCGTAATCCACGCGGGTTCCAAAACTTGTAAACCATATTCACCAAAATCTAATTTATTAGCACTAGTTGCTTTTCCTCTTCTTCTTCCTCGATGGTGCTTCCGAAATTTTACTCTTTTGGGCATTAACATATTTTCCTCCTTATGGTGTTTCTAAATCTCCTTTATAAATCCAAACTTTTACTCCAATTGTTCCATAAACGGTAAAGGCAGTATCTGTTCCATAATCAATATCAGCTTTAATCGTTTGTAACGGAACCCTTCCTTCTTGTAACCACTCAGAACGAGCAATTTCCGCACCCGCAATTCTTCCGGAAATCCTTATTTTTATTCCCTTAGCACCCAGCCTCATTGCTTGACTAATATGCCTTTTCATTGCTCGCCGATGAGCTACACGTTTTTCTAATTCGCGTGCCAATTGAAATGCGACGATTTTAGCGTCCAACTCTGGAACCCTTATTCCTTCCAAATCAATATCCACATCCACTTTCCGATCTATTAACTTTAAAATTTCTTCACGCAATTTATCTTTACTTTTCCCACTTCGACCACTAATAAAACCAGGCCGAGCGGTATAAATAAAAATATTGATTCTTTCAGGAAATCTTAAAATCTCAATATCGGAAATTAGTGCATCTTCATATTTTTCTTTTATAAAATCTTTTATTTTTAAATCTTCTAAAAGATATTTTCGATAATTTCTTTCATCAAACCATTGAGATTTCCAGGTTTTAGTAATGCCTAATCGAAATCCGTAAGGATGTGTCTTTTGTCCCATTATTCCTCCTTTCCTATCTCTTCTTCTTTAGTTGCTACGGTAATATAAATATGAGAACTTCTTCTTCTTATCATCATCGCTCTTCCCATCGGTCCGGCTTGCCATCTTTTTAACATCGGACCAGGGGTTACTCTCGCTTCTTTTACATATAAATCTTCTTCTTTTATTTTTGCTTTTCCTGCTTTATAAATTGCATTGGCAATTGCTGATTTTAAAGCCTTTAAAATCGGTACTTTATGTCTTGGCTTTGGTAAGAAATAAAGAATATTTAAAGCCTCTTTAGCATTTTTCCCACGAATCAACTCCAATATCCGATTAGCCTTTTTTACTGAAATTCTTTGATAACGACTAATCGCCCTTGCTTCCATAAATTATTATTTCTCCTTTTCTTTACCTTTCTCTTTTCTTTGACCCGCATGGGCTCTAAATGTTCTTGTGGGAGCAAATTCGCCCAAACGATGACCCACCATTCTTTCGGTAATATATACTGGAATAAATTTTATTCCATTATGAACCGCAATCGTATGACCAACAAATTCCGGTACAATCATACAAGCACGAGCATAGGTCTTTACTACTTTTTTTATCCCCTTTTCGTTCATTTCCATTATTCTTTTGTATAATTTCTGGTCAATATAAGGTCCCTTTTTAGAACTTCTCCCCATAACTATTTCCTTCGCTGAACAATAAATTTATCTGATGCCTTTCCTCTTTTTCTTGTTTTCTTTCCTTTTGCTAACAACCCTTTTTCTGAACAAGGATGCCTACCACCGTGGGACCTTCCTTCTCCACCACCCATTGGATGATCTATCGGATTCATAGCCACTGCTCTTGTTCTCGGTCTTCTTCCCATATGTCTTTTTCTACCGGCTTTTCCAATAGTTACGTCTTTATGTTCTGGTTTAGAAACTTTACCAATAGTAGCCATACAGTCTAAATGAAATTTTCTTATTTCTCCTGATGGCAATTTTACTACTGCATATTTTTCTTCTTTTGCTAAAATTTGACAAGATGTTCCGGCTGCCCGAGCGATGTAAGATGGATAATTAGGATAAAGTTGTAGGTTATGAATTTCCACTCCCACAGGAATTAACCTGAGAGGCATAGCATTACCAATCTTTATCGGTATTTCTTTATCTCGCGTCGACATAACAATATCACCAATCTGTAAACCATCGGGAGCAATAATATAACGATATTCGCCATCTTGGTAACAAACCAAAGCAATCCAGGCAGTCCGATTTGGGTCATATTCGATAGAAACAACCTTTGCCGGTATATCGTATTTATCTCTCTTAAAATCAATAATCCGATAATATTTCTTCTCTCCGCCACCCCGATATTTTGCGGTTATCCTACCTAAATTATTTCTTCCAGCTTTGCTCTTTTTAATTACTAAGAGAGGTTTATAAGGCTCTCTTTTAGGAACCCCCTCTAATTTAATAACGCTATAAAATCTTCGTGCTGGAGTAATTGGTCGATACTTTTTTATGTAAGTTCTAACTGCCATAATTACCTCTCTAAACCTTCAATTCTTTCGCCTTCTTTTAAAGTAACTATTGCTTTCTTCCAAGAAGCAGTCCTTCCTTCAAAAAATCCCATTCTCCTTGGCTTTCCACGCACATTCATTGTTCTAACTTTTTCTACCTTTACTTTAAATAACTCTTCAATCGCTCTTTTAATATCAATCTTATTAGCATTTTTAGCAACTTGAAAAACATACTGATTATATTCTCTTAATCTTAAAGCCTTTTCGCTTAAAATTGGTCTAATTATTATTTTTCTTGGGTCAAACATAATTCTTTTAAACCCTCTAATCCACTTTCGGTAAATACAATCTTGTCATTTACCAAAACTTCGTAAGCATTCAAACTATTTGCTGGCATCAAAGTAAGATTGGGAATATTTCTTGAAGCCAATTTTATATTTTGGTCCATCTCTTTTACTACTAATAAAACATTCTCACCGTTCATTTTCAGATTTTTTAAAATATTATATATTAACTTAGTTTTTGGTTGTTCCAAAGTAAAGTTTTCCAAAAATAATACTGCCTTATCTTGATAGCGAGCAGAAAGCGCGGAAAGCAAAGCCAACCTTTTTTTCTTTTTTGGCAAAGAATAATAATAGTCTCTCGGTTTAGGACCAAAGACAATCCCTCCTTTTCGCCAAATCGGCGAACGAATAGAACCATGCCTTGCTCTACCAGTATGTTTTTGTGGCCAAGGTTTTCTTCCTCCTCCTCTTACTTCGCCGCGAGTTTTAGTACAAGCGGTTCCTTGTCTTTGATTATTTAAATAATTGGTAACCGCTTCCCAAATTAAACCCTGATTTACTTCGCAACCAAAAATCTCTTCTGGTATCTCAATCTCTCCCTTTATTTCGCCATTAATTGATAAAAGTTCTGCCTTCATAGTTATTTACTAGTAGTTTTAGCTTTTTTAACTATTACTAAACTATTCCGATATCCAGGAATAGCACCGGAAATATAGGCCAAATGATTCTCTTCATCAATTTTTACAATTCTTAAATTTTTTACTGTTACTCTTTCGCAGCCATAATGACCAGGTAAAGTCCTTCCTTTCCAAGGTCTTCCGGGATCCGTACCACTTCCTAAAGAGCCTATTCGGCGATGAGATTGCGAACCATGAGAAGCCGGACCGCCACTCCATCCCCATCTCTTCATACCGCCTGCAAAACCTCTTCCTTTTGTCCAACCGGTAACATCAACCAAATCCCCTTCTTTAAAAACATCCCTAATTTTTATCTCTTTTCCCAGTTCAAATCCATCAGGATTATCTACCTTAAATTCCTTTAAATATCTCAAAGGTGGCAAATTTGCCTTTTTAAAATGACCACCCATTGGTTTATTGACTTTTTTAACTTCCTCAAATCCTAACTGAATAGCGCAGTAATTATCTTTTTCTTTAGTTTTTTTCTGAACAACATAACAAGGACCAAGTTTCACAATCGTGCACGGAATTACTCGACCTTTCTCATCAAATAACTGGGTCATCCTTATTTTTTTACCTAATAATCCCATCATAATTAGGCTATTTTAATCTCCACATCAACACCGGCCGGTACTTCTAAACGAATTAAGGCATTGATCATCTCCGGAGTAGCATTATCAATTTCAATCAATCTTTTATGCACCCGTAGTTCAAACTGCTCACGCGATTTCTTATCAATAAAGGTTGAACGCAAAACCGTAAAGAGCGACCGCTTTGTCGGCAAAGGTATTGGTCCGGAAACATTTCCACCCAGTTGCTTAATAACATCCACAATTTGCCTTGCTGATTGATCCAATATCCGATGGTCATAACTCTTTAGTTTAATTCTCACCTTTTCACCCTTAAATTCTTCAAATTCTTTCATAATAACGTAAAATTAGTTAATAATTTTAATAAAAATTTTTGAAAAGTCAAGAAGAGTTTTCTTCATATTCGCAAGCATATTTTTCATTTTCCCATAGTCTAATTTTTTTAATCGGATATTTCTCTTTTATCTTATAAAACAAATATTTCGCAACATTTTCACAAGTTGGTAGGAAATCAAATATTTCATTTAGAAACTTATGTTCGGGCAGAATACTTTTTAAATACTTTTCCACCTCACGAAAATCAAATTGATAACCTTTCTTTTCAATATCTTCCTCTTTAATAAAAACTTCTACTAAATAATTATGACCATGTATTTCTTCATCCCCCAAGAAATCAGTCAATCGATGAGCCGCACTAAAATAAGAACGAATAATAATATAATAGAAACCCATAATAATTTTAAAAATCAAATTAAAAACCGGATTGAAAAGTTATATAGGCAATCCGGTTTAAGTGACAACTATTATTATGATGATTTTTAATAATTTCTCTTAAAGCAAAAAGAAAGCGAACCTGCTCACTAAAATTCCAGGCAATTCCTGTATTTAAAAAGCCATAATTTCTAATATCTCTTTTCTCATCATAAAAAGAAGAAGAATATTCTAATATCAAATTAAAATCGCTTGGTAATAATTGGCTTATTGATAAAAAGAAATTAACTTTATCCCGATAATTAACTCCGCCCGAAATATTGGTATTAGTAAAATCAATTGTTTTGCCTAATAATAAATAAAACATCTTTTCTGGAACAGTATAACCATTTTTCGTTGAGTCATAACTACCAAATCCTTGGGTATCAAAACCCAAAATTACATCAGGAAAAACAAAACTTTCTTCGCCAATAATCTTTAAACGGATTTGAAATTCGGGTCCTCTTTTTTGGGGAAAGGTTGGCTTACCACTTCCTAAAATACTATCCCCCGAATAAGAGACACCCATATTTAACCTATCAAAAAGTCCAATCCCAAAGTTTGCCATTATTCCATTATTTCCTTGCAGTCTAAATCCAATTAAATATTCACCATGACTTAAAAAACTTGGTGAAGGGTTATCAATAAGATAGGTTTGATTAAAAATAATAGATGTTAAAATAATAAATATCATAGATAAATATTAACAAAAAAATAGATAATGTCAAATTGATTGACAAAAATATTATCCTTCACTTATTTTGATAAATTAAAGGAGTTAATTAAGTAATCTTCCTTTTTTTATCACATCTTTTATAATCTCTTTTATTCCGTCTAATATCTCTTTTTTTAAACCTTCTTTTATTGCCTTTTCATCTGTCTCCTTTATCTTCTCTAATCTCTTTTTCTTTAATAGTTTGCGATATTTTCTCGCCTTGTTTAGATAATAAAATGTAAAGGTAAGGGCACCCCTTTTTCACATAAATATTTTTTTATTAAATATTCTAATTTTATACATTCCCTCCGATATTTTAAATAGCCTTCAGCCATTCTTTTCCTCTTTTTATCAGTTATTGGTTTCACTTGATTTATTCTTTTTAATGCCATTTTATAAGCCTCGTAAGTAATTTTTGCTATTTTTGCTAAATGAAGTTTGTCTAAATTTCCTTCTTCTGCCTTCTTGTTTATCTCTAAAAAATAATTCTCATCTTTTCCATCTAAAAGACCATAAAATACCTTTTCACTAAACTTGATATATTTTCTAACTATTGAAGGTTCATAACCAAAAGGAAGCAAATAATTTTTTATCTTCCATTCTAATTCCTTCGGATAATTAATAAAAGGCTTTGATGAAAACCTTAATCCAAAACTATAACGAAGTTTTTCTCTTACTAATTTCATTCCATTGCTTGCCTTTGCTTTCTCTTTTATCTTTAATAAGTTTTCTATTTCATATCCCTGGATTTTGCTGAAAAATTCTCCATAATGAATATTTATTGCCTTTAAATAATTTAAAATCAAAAATATGGAAGGATTTTTAATCTCGCCCCTTTCTAATCTTGATAAATCACTTATACTTTTCCTACAATATTTGGCAATCTCTTTTAAACTATATCCCCTTTCTTTCCTCATTTCTCTTAATAACTTTCCTATAAATTTTCTTAACATCACCTTATTATAACCATTAAAGATTTTTTTCAATTTGCATAGTATGCAAAAATTTTAAAAATAGAAATTTCTTATAAGTCTTTATATTTCAAATACTTATTTTAGATTTAATAAAAAGATAGGGAACGTATCTCTCCAGCCTATTCTGTCCGTCTTAATAAGTCTCTTATTGCTAACTTTAATAAGGTTCTTGTTATTCGTTTTCATAATGGTATTATCATTAATTCTAATAAAAGTATTATTATTAATTTTAATAAGCATATTATTATTGGTTTATATAAGCCTATTACCGTTGCTATAATAAAGTTTATTATCCATAAACTTCTTATGATTTTGGCTATTTGTTGATTGTTGAGAAAATTTTTATATACTACCTGGTCTTTCTAAGGGAGATATTTTTTACAAAGGGGACATTCTTCTTTCTCAAAAATTGGCACCTTTTTTTTGTAAAGAGCAATATATTTAAAATCTTTTATCTTCTCAGTACTTCTATCAATTAAAACAGCGATACCAGCAATTTTACAACCAAAAGGCTTTAAGGCATTGATTGTTTCCCTTATTGAGTTACCCGTTGTTAATACATCGTCAATGATTAAAACTCGGTCGGTTTTCTTAATAACAAACCCTCTTTTTATTATCCTTCTTCCATTTTCTTTTTCAGCAATAACTAATCTTTTTTTTAGTTGCCGAGCAAGTTCATAGGCAATAATTGCGCCACCTGTTGTCGGTCCACAAACAACATCAATCTTTTTATCTTTAAATTCTTTTTTAATCAAACTACAAAATTTTGTTAATAAATTTGGGTGTTCAATAATTCGAAATTTTTCAAAATAATATTGGGAATGATAACCAGAAGATAATAAGAAATGTCCTTCTTTTAATACTTGATATTTCAACAAAAGTTTCTCAATCTCCTTTGGTTTCATATACTTTTTTTATCTCTTCTTTAATTTTTAATATTAATTCTATCGGATCTTCGGCTTTTAATATTGGTCGGCCAATCACAATATAATCAGCACCGGCTTCCGCTGCTTCGCCAGGAGTCAATGTCCTTTGTTGATCATCTTTTGGTATCTCAATTTCTGGTATTCTTATCCCTGGTGAAACAACTAAAAAATCTTTGCCACATTCTTCTTTTATTCTTTTTATATCGCGAGGCGAAGCAACCACACCATCTAAATTAGCTTTTTTAGCGATTAAGGCTAATTTTATTACCATATCTTGGAAATTTTCTTCTTTTATATTTAAGGTTTCTAATAAACTATATTCTTTAAAACTTGTTAGCAAAGTCACACCAATAATTTTCGGTCTTTCTTTTATTTTTTTCCTCTCACAATAGTTAAACACAAAATCGACTGTCCTTTTTAGCATTTCATAACCACCAAGAATATGTAAATTAAACATATCCACTTGCCATTTTAGACAACTCTCACAAGCCTTTTCAACAATAGAGGGAATATCAAAGAATTTTAAGTCTAAAAACACCTTTTCATTATATTTTTTTATCATCTTTAACACATTGGGACCAATCCGCGTAAAAAGATATAAACCAACTTTAAACATATCGGGCCAGCCTTTTAAACGGTTAACAATCTTTCTTGCTTTTTGGGCAGAATCAACGTCTAAAGCAATAATTATTTTGGTCATATTTATAATTCAATTTTTATTTTTCTTATTATCTCTTTAATACTTTTAATCTCTTTTTCTTTTCCCCATTTTTTAATATCTTCAATAATTTTAATCACCATAAAAGGATTTGATAAATTTAAACTACCAATCTCTACTAGTACTGCTCCACAAAACAAATATTCCAAAACATCTTGATAACTTCTAACTCCACCGCAACCAATTATTGGTATTTTAACAATGTTTCTAATTTTTGCAATAAGATAAAGAGCATAATATTTTAAAAAAGAACCAGAAATTCCGCCGCTTATTCCTCCCAAAAAGGGTTTCTGTCTTTCAATATCAATCACCAAACCGGGAATAGTATTAGTAATTGTTATAAAATCAGCGCCTCCTCTTTCGGCTGATTGAGCAATCACAAGGGGGTTGCAAAAAAATGTTGGTATCTTAGCAATTATTGACTTTTTGGTTATCTTTTTTACTTCCTGACAAATATTTTCAACTAATTTTGGGTCCTGTCCTAAACTAATCCCTCCTTCTTTTATATTTGGACAAGAAAGATTCAATTCGTAAGCAGAAATTATCTCTTCCTCAACAATTTTTATCACATTAACTATTTCCTCTAAAGAAGTCCCACCAACACTAACAATAAGATTGGTATCTAAATTTTTAAGGGTGGGTAAGATTTTATTTTTAAAATATATCGCTCCGGGATTTTCTAAACCAATAGAGTTAATAATACCGCCTTCAAATTCATAAATTCTTGGTGGCGGATTACCAACAATTGGGTTAAAAGTAATTGTTTTGGTGATAACTCCACCAGTTAAATTTATTATCTCTTTAAATTTTTGACCAAAACCATAAGTACCGCTGGCTAATAATATTGGATTTGGGAAAGTGATATCTTTAATTCTTTGGGCTAAATTCATAATAAAATCTCATTCAACATTAAACACGGACCTTCTTCACATAAATGGAGATAGGTTCCATCTTTTTTAGGAATCGCACATGCGGCACATAATCCAACACCACAGCCCATCCGTTCCTCTAAGAAACCATAAATTTTTATTTCCTCTTTCAAAAGGAATTTTATTTTTCTTAACATTTCAATAGGACCAGCAGAATAGACAATTTTAAACTCTTTTTCTTTTAATATATTAGTAAGACCATCGGAAACCTTTCCTTTCTCTCCATAACTCCCATCTTCTGTATAAAAGATTAGTTTTTTTAAATTTAATTTTTCAAATCTTTCTTTTAAAATTAATTCTTCTTTCTTCTTCGCACCAAGAATAACATATAACTCTTTCTTATTATTAGAAAAAATTTTCGTAAGAAAATAAAGAGGAGCAATCCCTAAACCACCCCCCAAAATTAAAATATCTTTTTCTTCCGGTATTTCAATTGGTTTTCCTAAAGGTCCTAAAATATCTAACTCATCATCTTTCTTTAATTTACTTAACCAAAAAGTCCCTTGACCAACTACTCGAAAAATAAAAAAAATTTTATCTCCTTCTCGATCAGCAATTGAAAAAGGTCTCCGCAAAAAAAATCCGTAATTATCTCCAATTTTTATATGAACAAATTGACCGATTTTACTGTTTTTAGCAATTTTCTCTGTTGTCAACCAAAAACCAATAATCTTATCAGAAAAATCTATTCTTTTTTTTATTTTCACTTTCTCCCAAAAAATTCCATTCATTTTTTTAAAATCTCCTTTGCCTTTTTCGCGTACTCACTTCCCGGAAATTCCTCAATAACTTCTTGAAAAAGCTTTTCGCCTCTTTCTTTATCAATTTTCGTATAATAAAGATAAGCCGAAGCGAATTTTGCTTTTAAAGCATATTTACTATTTGGATAATTTTTATAAATTTTCTCATATTCTTTTAAGGCTAAAGAGTTATTATTTAAAGAAAGAAGATAAATTTCCGCTAATTTAAGATGATAAAAAGCTGGCTCCAAAGTATCTTCGGCTACTGAATTTAATACCTTTTTAAGTAAGTTTCTTTTCCCATTTATTATTAAGCCCAGTTCCGATTGAGGATTTTTTTGATAAGAAGAGTCATAATAGACTAAAGCACTATCAAATATCCCTTTTTCTTCCCAATATTCTCCAATGAGATAATAAGCCATTTGGGCTTCATTACCCTTAACTTTAGTAAGATTTAAAAAAGCCTTTTTCTCATCTTTAAGCAATAGATAAATCTTACCAATGGTTAAATAAAGCAAATTGTTTAAATCTGGATAACGGTCTAAATATCTCTCCAATTTTTTTAGATAAATTTTAAGAGTTTCCTGATCTTCGCTATTTAAACAATCTACCATCTGTGTAAGAATTTTAATTCTCTCCTTTTCATCTTTTTCAATTTCAAATAACTCATTATAAAAATTTTTTGCTTCGACTAATTTACCCAATTCTTTTTTTGCCTCGGCAATTTTTAATAGACCTTCTTTTCTTAAAGGATGTTTTTTAAAATTATTTATAAAACTGGTCATGGAATCTAAAAATATTTGGTAATTTTTTTGAAAATAATAAACCATTGCTATTTGGTATTTAGCGAAGGTTGAATATTTTCCTTTATCATCACTGAGATTTCTTAAAATCTCCATTGCCTTCGGGTATTCTTTAAGTTCCAAATAAGTAAGGGCTTGGTAATAAAGAGCCTCCTCTCTTTTTTTATGATTAGGAAAATAAGATAAAAATATATCAAGTTGTTCAAGAGCCTTTTTATACTCTTTTAAATAATAATTGCTAACCGCGATAATAAAAAGAGCATCGCCCTCCCATTTAGAATTAGGATATTTAACTAAAAGCAAATTACTTTTTTCTTTTGCTTTATTAAATTTTATTTGTGCCTCACTAATATTTTTTGTTTTTAAACCTTCTTGAAAAAATTTATTGGCATTATAAAACAGATTAAAATAAGCACAATTAATCAAAAAAAGAATCAAAATTATAAGCAGTTTTCGCATTACCCTTTTAAATTGCTATTTCTGGAAAGAAAAATTTTATCTCTCTTTCTACATCCTCTTCTGGATTTGCAGCGTGAACCACATTTTCTTGAACTGAACTGCCGAACTCCCGCCGAATAGTGCCTTCGACCGCCTTTTTGGGATCAGTAGCACCTACTACTTTCCGAAGCCTCTCACGAGCATTTTCACCTTCCAAAAGGAGAACAACAATGGGACCACTTGCCATAAATTCACAAAGGGAGAGATAGAAATCTTTTCCTTGATGAATTTTATAAAACTCCTTAGCCTGTTCAACTGTTAACTTCAAAAACTTGATATCCAGAATATCAAAACTTTCCTTTTCTATCCGCAAGATAATCTGACCAATTAATTTTCTTTTTACTCCATCGGGCTTAATAATCAATAAAGTCTTTTCCCTCATTTAACTCCCCCATCTTCTTACTCGCTTACGCCAAAATTCTTCAAAAAGAGTATTAAATTTAAAAGCAAAAAGTATTTCTGATAAATTCCCTTTTCGGTGATAACCTATTGATAATTCCGGATAAAAACTGCCGTAATTCTTAATAATTATTTCCGAAAGCACGTCCAAATAAATTTTTTTTATATCTTTTAAAGAAAAGCCAATGCTTATTCTGTTTATCCGATTTAAGAAAGAGAAATCCAAAGAAAAAGAAAAAGTATTTTTTAAAGGAAAAAGCAAACTATCTTGCTGATAAAAATAACTGGAACTAAATCGAAAATTATCTTTTAGATAAATACTGAAAAAAATTTTAAAATCTGGTTTTAAAAGATATTTTTTGGATCTTCTCTTTTCTTTTATCTCTTTTAAAAAATTATTTTGAAAACCTAAAGAGAATCTATTTAATTTTAAAAGAAAACCCAATTTAAAATTTTTGCCAACATAATCATAAGAAACTGTTTCGCAAGCAAAAATGTTTTTATCTTTTTCTACAGCAAAGATTTCTAAATTATTTCCCAAGTTAAAATTTCCTTCACCGAATAAGAAAAGATTATTAAAAGTTTTAGCAAGAATAAGACCAAAATTATAAATTCCACCTTGTGAAGTGACATGCCAAAAATACCCTTCTTTTTTAAAATTTTCTGGTTGGTAATATATATCATATTCTTGATTTAAATATTCATCTATTTTTAAACCAATATGATAAGTTTTCAAAAAGGGAATAAAAAAATAAAACTCTTCAGGGTGAAAATTAAAAACTAATCTTTTTTCCTTATCTGCCATTCCTAAAAAAAAGCAATTACTAAAAGAAAAAAATACCTTGGTTTTAGGAGTGAAAAATAGATCTTCTTTCTTAAATAAAAATTTATCTTTTTCTTGTCCAAAAAAAAGGGGGTTAAAAAAAGATTGGCTTAAAAGATAAAAAACAAGTAAATTCATGGCCTTTCTTTTGGTTTCAAGAAATAAAAAATTTCAATCTTTGGAATTTTTTCATTTTGATTTTTAAGTAAAAGAAATCGAGGATAAGAACCAAAAGGATAAAGAGAAACAAATAATCCAAAATTAGAATCAGGTTTTTCCCGCCAGAAATTAATTAAATTTTTAATATCAATTTTTATTAATGAATCTTCTTTAAAGAACAGAGTTCTCTTAAAAATTTCGTAAGGGGTATTTTCTCTATTTATCGAATAATCCTTAATAAGTTTTAATATAACAATTTCATTAGTATCCACAGGAAAATAAGTATTATCAATTTTCGGATATAAAAATAAATCAGCATTAATAATAGTGGCTTCTTGAGGAAGATCACCTAAATCAAATTTTAAATAACTAAAAAAGGAATAACCACTGCCAATAACCAAATAATTTTCAGGAATTTCAAAAAGGGTATCAACAATATAAGCATTGGCTATTGGATAAAAGATGGTTTCTCTACTTTCTTTTTTAAAATAAATTTTGGGTGGTTTAATTTCGGTCCGACTGTAAAAAGAAATAAATTTCTCGACTGTCTCCTGAGGAATTAAAATAATTCCACAATTAATTTTAAAGAGAGTATCAAAATAATGAGAGTTTAATTCAATTATTGTTGAGTCTTCGTTTGCTTCTCCTTCTCCCAACAAAACTTCGTGATAATCACCGCCGTAATTAATCCAACGAACATTAGCCCTGGCCAATTTCCAAGTTACCTCATTTTCGTCCCATTCTAAAAATAGAGGATATACTTTAAATTTTACCGGAGAAAAATATCTGGCTTTGGGATAAAGAATAAGTTTAATCTTTTCGCTATTTTTAAACGAAGTATCTAAAGGAAAATTTAATAGAACTCGACATTCATAAAAACTGTTTTTTCCTAAAAATAAACCTTGGACTCCACCACAAGGATAAAATTTACCAATTTTATCAAATTGACAAGGACTAAGAAAAATTAAAGTATCTTTGCCAACTTTTTCCTTTATCCCCTCTTTACCAACTTGGGTAATCTCGCAAGAAAAGAAGATTAGCAAGATAAAAAAAATTGAAAGAGAAAATTTTTCAATTTTCATTTTTGGTATTGAGATAAAAGGGTAAATTTTCTCTTAAAAATTGTACTAAATTAGTTTGAGCAAAAAAAACAGCAGTTTGAATAGCATTTTTAATTGCCTTTTCATTACTCCTTCCGTGAGCCACCACTACTGTACCATTAATCCCTAATAAAATTCCGCCTCCCTGTTCTTCATAGTTAAGTTTTTCAATAAATTCTTCTAAAACCGGTTTAGAAAACCATCTTCTCATCCGATATTTTGTTTCTGAAGAGAAATAATCTTTCAATGCTTGATTAAGAGTTTCCACAATTCCTTCACCAAATTTTAAAAGGATATTACCCACAAAACCATCACACACAATCACATCGGCGATTCCTTTAAATATTTCACAACCTTCAATATTACCAATAAAGTTTAAAGGCGAATTTTTTAATAAATTATAACCTTGTTGATATAATTCACTTCCTTTATTTTCTTCTTTCCCAATATTTAGCAACCCAACACTAGGATTCGCTTTTTTAAATAATAACTCATAGGTTAAAGAACCTAAAATCGCAAACTGTTGAAGATTAATTGGTTTTACTGTTGGATTAGCACCCGCATCAATTAAAAGAGAAAATCCCACTTTAGTAGGCAAAATAATGCCAATCGCCGGTCGCAAAATTCCAGGCAAAGTTCCTAAAATTTTTAAAGCAACTACCAATAGACTCCCGGTATCTCCAGCACTTACTGCCGCAGAAACCTTGTTTTCTTTTAGAAGAGAGATGGTATTGACAATTGAATTATTAACCTTTTTTCTCCATAATTCTACCGGTGATTCCAAAGAAAAGGAAATTGTCTCACACTCCAAAAATTCAATCCGTTCACCAAACTTCTCCTTCAAGGAAGCAAGTGGAAATAACTCTTTTTTACCAATAAGAATAATACCTAAATCCAAATTTTCTTCCAAAGCCTTTTCTACTCCTAAGATTTCCGGTTTAGGTGCTAAATCACTTCCTAAACCATCGACAGCAATTTTTATCATTCTTCTTTTTTACTTACCACTATTACCTCTTTTCCTTTATAATACCCACAATGGGGACATACTGTATGGGGCAATTTAAATTGGTGACAATGAGGACATTCTACCCATTGAGGAGTTTTTAATTTCCAATGGGTTCTTCTTTTTCTGCCTCTTGATTTAGAATGTCTTCTTTTTGGAACTGGCATATCCTCTCCTTTTTAAAAAATTATTATAATTAGAAATTTAAAAATGTCAATTTATAATGTTAACCAAACTCTTTGACATTCAGATAAAATTTTTTATAATTTTAAAAATGCGGATTAAAGAGTTAAGTATTTTCGGATTTAAATCTTTTCCTGAAAAAGTTCGTATTTTATTCCCCAAAGGGATTACTGCGATCCTAGGACCAAATGGTTGTGGAAAAACCAACATTTTTGATGCTTTTCGTTGGGTATTAGGTGAACAATCTCTCACCTTATTACGGTGTAGTAAAACCGAAGAGTTAATTTTTAGTGGCACCAAGGAAATTCCGCCGTTAAATTATTGTGAAGTAAAATTAATCATCGAAAACGAAGGAGAATGGCAAGAATATGGTAACGAGATCGAAATAAAAAGATGTTATTACCGTTCAGGTGAAAGTGAATATTTTATTAATCGGCAACCCTGTCGTTTAAAAGATATCGAAGCTCTCTTTGGTAAGGTTGGCTCTTATGTTTATTCTATATTTGATATTGCCCAAATGCGCAGGATTATCCAAGGAGAAGTGAAAGAATTATTCTTTGAAGTAGCAAATTTAAAAGAATATTTCGAAAATAGAAAAGAAATAGATAAAAAATTAATAAATTTGAATCAGGAATTAGAAAATTTAGAAATAATCATTAAAGAGAAACAACGAATTGTCCGGAACCTCCAAAGGCAAGTAAGAATATTTAACGAATATTTACAATTAAAAGAAAAAGAAAAGGAGTATCAACAAAAATTGCTTATTAAGGAAATCAAAAATCAAGAAGAAAAAAGAGAAAAATTAAAAAAAGAAATTTCGGAATACTTAGAAAAAATTTCTCAAAAAGAAAAAGAGATAGAAATTTTGAGTGAAGAAATTAATAAAAACCAACGCCAAATTACCGAACTTAAAGATCAACAAGAAAATATTCATCATATTTATCAAAATTTATTAAATGAATTAAACTCTTTAGAAAAAGAAAAAATTATTTACGAAGAACGAATTAATTTTTTATCAAAAGAGTTAACCGAAAGGGAAAACCAAAAGGAAAATTTATTATCTTGGCAAAAAAATTTAACCGAAGAGATTAAATTGCTAAAAGAAGATTTAATAAAAATTAATTTTGAAAAAGAAGCCTTAGAAACCAAAATTAAAGAGTTTCAAAAAGAAATCCAAGAAAAAGAAGCAAAAATAACTGAGATAGAAAAAGAAATAAAGATTCTTTGGGAGACTTTAAAAGAAAATTTTGAAAAAAATAAAAAAGAAGAAACTTTCTTATTTCAAATAAATCAAGAAATAAACAAAATTGATGAAGAATTAAGGGAAAGAAAAAAAGAAATCAAAGAATTAGAAACGGAACTAAAAGAGATAGAAGAAAAGATAGTTAAAAAAGAAGAGCTCATTGCTGAATTAAAAGAAAAATATCTTTTTTTTATAGAAAAAGAAAAAAGAGAAAAAAGAGAATTAATAAAAGAGCAATTGGGAGAAAATTTTTTGGGAACTTTAGCAGAATTTTTAGAAATTGAACCCGGTTACGAGATTTTAGTTGATAAATTATTAAAAGGCTATTTAAATTTTTATTTAATAAAAAATCTTTCCTTTTTATTAGAAAACAATTCTCTTGATTTTATCAATCATATTAACAGTGGATTTATCTCATTATCTTCTGAGAAAAATTGCAAAAATTTAACCTCTCTCGGGAAAAAATCACCTATACCTTTAAAAAATTTTGTAAAATTCAAGGAAAATTGTCCTTCTTTCATCAAAGAGAAAATTATCGAATGTTATTTGGTAGACAATTTAACGGAAGCTTGTTATTTTTATTTAAAAAACCCTAATTTTACTTATATTACTAAAAAAGAAGAAATTTTAACAAAAGAAGGTGTTATCGACTTACAGAAAATTAAAAATTGGGAAGTTCCTCCTACAGAATTATTAAAAATTTATTGGGAAATTTATCATTTAAATAACTTATCAGAAATTTATAATCAAAAGAAGAAAGCAATTTTACAATTAGAAGAAGAAATAAAAGAAAAAATTAATAAATTAAATTCTTTTTCCAACCAAAGAGAAGAAATAAAAGAAAAAATTAATAAAATAAAAGAAGAGGAAATTTACTTAAGAGAACAACTTAAAAACAAAGAAGAAAATTTAAATTTTTTAAAGCAAGAATTCAAATCAAAAAATGAAGCACTTCAGATGCTTATTAATGAACTTTTTAAATTAAAAGAAAATTGTTACCAAAAAGAGCAAAAAGTATATGAAAAAGAAATTGAAGAAGAAAAAGTTAAAAAAGAATTAGAGATATTAATAGAAAAAGTAAAAAGAATCAAGGAAGAGTTTTTAGAAGGAGAAAAGAAAAAAAAGGAATTATTAAATAGAATTTCTCAATTACAAAAAGAGATCCTCACTGTTGAAAAACAACTACCTGAAAAAACAATCAATCTTCTTCTAAGTGAAATTCAAGAAAAAAATAAAAAAATCAACGAGTATCAAAAAGAAATCTCTTTGATAAAAGATAATCTTACTAACTGCCAAATTGTTTTAGCAGGTATTGAGAAAGAATTAGAAATAAATATGAATAACCTTAAAGAATTTAATAGTAGTTTTTCATGGGAAGAGATCGCCACTTCTTCTATCGATTATGAGAAGGAATTAGAAAATATCCGCAAGAAAATTTTAGAAATTGGTAATGTTAACCCATTGGCAACGGAAGATTATAATTACGAAAAGAATGAATTATTAAAGCTTTTAGAACAAAAAAAAGACATATTAAAGGGAATAACTAACTTAAAAAAAACTGCGGAAGAACTCGAAAGAAAAGCAAAAGAAATTTTTTATAATGTCTTCCAAAAAGTAAGAGAAGGATTTAAAAAAACTTTTATTGAAATCTTTACCGAAGGAGAAGCTGACATCATCCTTTCCCAACCCGAAAATCCTTTCGACTCTTCCGTTATAATCACTGCTAAACCAAAAGGAAAAAATCCTAAAAGATTGGAACACCTTTCGGACGGTGAGAAGGCTTTGTTAGCCCTTTCTTTACTTTTTTCTTTTTACCGAATTAAAAGAACGCCCTTTTTATTTTTAGATGAAGTAGACGCTCCTTTAGACGACATAAATGTTCGAAGGTTTGTTAAATTTTTAAAAGAGTTGTCTAAAGAAACACAAATAATAATTATCACTCATAATCGATTAACTTTAGAAAATGCCGATGTTCTTTTAGGGGTAACTAATCCTCAACCAGGTGTTTCAAAAGTATATACAATAAAAGTTGATTAAAGAATATCATGAATATATTCGAAAAACTAAAAAATACCTTAAAAAAAACAAAAGAACAATTTAAAAAAATATTTTTATCAGATAACTTAGAAGAATTGGAAGAAGCCTTACTTTCTGCCGATATTGGAACTCAATTAACTCAAAAATTAATTGAAAAATGTAAAAAAATAAAAAACAATAAAAAAGAATTTTTAAAAAAAGAACTCCTTAATATCTTATCTCTACCTTATGAGGAAAGATTTTTTTCTTTTCCCAAAGTTATTTTAATAATCGGTGTAAATGGTAGTGGTAAAACTACCACCGTAGGTAAACTTGCGTATTATTATAAAATTAAAGGACAGAACGTTATCATTGCTTCTGCCGACACTTATCGAGATGCTGCTACTGAACAGTTAAAAATTTGGGCGGAAAAAATTAAAACCGAAATTATCCTTTCCCAAAAAGGTCAAGATGCTGCGGCGATTGTTTTCGACGCCATCCAATCAGCACAGAAGAGAGGAAAAGATATTGTGATAGTTGATACAGCCGGGAGATTACATACTCGCAAAGAATTGATTGAAGAACTTAAAAAAATTATTCGGGTGATAAATAAAATAAAAAAAAGTGAACCGGAGGAAATATTTCTAACAATAGATGCTTCGGTAGGACAAAATGGGATTGAACAAGCAAAAATCTTCAAAGAAGAAATTGGAGTTACTGGTATTATTGTAACGAAATTAGATGGCACGGCTAAAGGAGGAATAATTATTCCTATTGCTTATGAACTTAAATTACCGATTTGTTATATAGGATGTGGTGAAGAATTAAACGATTTAATTCCTTTTTCTGCGGAAGCCTTCATTAAAGCAATCTTAGAAGATTAATATTGAAAGTAAATCATAAGATTTTATAATTTTAAAAAGGGGGTTAATATGATTTCAGCTAGTGAAGTAAAAGAGGGCATGGTATTAAAAATGGAAGATGGATTTTACAAAGTAATAACAAGTGAATACAAAGCAGGAACAGCAAAATTTGGTAGTCTTGTTCATTTAAAATTAAAAAATCTCCAAACCGGTTCCTTCACTGAAAGAAGATTTAGCCCCGATGATAAATTGCAAGCTGTTCACTTAGAGATTGTAGAAATGGAGTATCTATATAACGATGGTGAGAATTTCTATTTTATGCATCCCGAAACTTACGAACAATTTTCTTTATCAAAAAAAATTATTGGTGACTTTGCTATTTTCTTAAAGGAGGGTTTCAAAATTAAAGTAGAATTTTATGAAGGAAAACCCATTGATTTCATAATGCCCAAAACCGTCGACCTGCGAGTAATAGAAACCGGTGCTGGCGTTAAAAGTGAAACAGACGCGGCCTACAAAACTGCTAAATTAGAAAATGGACTCGAAATTATGGTTCCTCAATTTATTAAGATAAATGATATTGTAAGAATAAGTACCGAAACAAAAAAATATATCGAAAGAGTAAAATAATTATTTAGCAGTATATAAAATTGTTAAAATAATTGGGAAAAGAGTAGAAAAGATCTGTAAATAATCTTCCCAGAATTTTATTGGTATCCGAGGCACATAGATAATATCACCGGGATTGAGTTCTAAATTATTAAGTTGAGTAATTTTCTTACCTTTTCTTATTACATAAACTTTTCTTCTGTCGGCATATTGAGTATATCCTCCGGCTATTGCAATGTACTGAGAAATAGTTAAATTTTCTTGAAATTTTATTACCTGAGGATTGGCCACTTCTCCATTTACATAGATATTGTTTTCCTTTTCTGGTATGTAAATAATATCACCATTTTTTAATTCCAAATTATAAGAAAGATCGTTTTCTATTAATAATTTTCTTAAATTAAGAGGAATTTTAATTTTTGAAGCATTTGAAATTTCTCTTTCTAAATAACTATTATCTAAATCTGCCCAAGGAGTAACTCCACCGGCTTTTTTTAATACTTCTAATAATCTTTCATTTTCTCTTATTTCATACCTTCCTTCGCTTACTCGTTCTCTTTCAACAGTAGTTACAGAAGTACGTAAACGATATTCTCCACGTCCAAAAATAGCACCTTTGATTTGAACACTATTGATTATGGGCGGTACATAAATTTTATCTCCTGATTGTACAAAAGGATTAGCCGTAATATCTCCTTCATTTTCAAATTTCTCAATATCTACTTTTAAAGTGTCTTTACCCCTTATTAATCGAATATTTATTTTTGAACCATTAGGAGTAATTCCTCCAGCTTTAGCAATTATTTGAGAAACCCTTTCTACCGGCATTGCATAATAAGTTCCGGGATAATAGACTTCTCCAGTAACCAAAACAACTCCCGAACGAAGTCCCACTAGCGTAAGTTTGACAAATACATCATTATAATATTTTAAAAATACTTTAGTCAAGGAATCTTGGGCTTCCTTTATTGTCAATCCACTAATCCGAATTACATCTACCGTTTCCATTTTTTCTAATCCTCCGGGAAAATTAGATTTTAATATTATTTGAACTTTCCCTTCATAAGTCACCCAAGTAGTGTATGAATAATTTACTTTGCCTTTAATAGTTATCAACAAATTATCGCCGGGCATTAAAATATATTCTTCTGAAATTATTGGTGCTTCGACTCCTACAAGTTCGCTACCACGTACAGGCGCAGAGGAAATATTGGTTGCTGGCGTAATTTGAGAAGGAACAAAAGAAGGGGAAATTTGTTGGTAAATAATCAAAAAAACAAAATACCACATTTATTAAAATTTTATTAATTTCTTATAAAAAATCAAGGTTGACATTAATTAAAAATCTATTTATAATCAATAAGTGAAAAAAAATTTATTAGTAAATATTATCCTTTTCTTATTAGACTTCTTAGTATTATCCTTTTCTTATTTTTTAGGTTATATTACCAGAGCCTTATTTTTGCCAAAAATTTTTCCTCAACTTTCTTTTCCTTTGCCTTTCAAGATATTCTCTGATCGATTTTATTTTTTGTTTATTTATTTTTTAATATTCTTTTTTAATGATTTATATGGTAAAAGATTTGACCTAACTGAAGAACTTCAAAAATTATGGAAAGGACTTTTATTGGGAACAATAATTATTATTTTTATTGCTTATCTTACTCAAATTTATAGCTTTTCGCGGATTGTAATCCTGCTGGCTTTCATTTTTTCTTTAATTCTTCTTCCCATTACCCGGTGGGCAGCTAAATTACTTTTAGCAAAGGTTGGTTTGTTTGTAAAAAAAGTAAAAATTATTGGAGAAAAAGAAATAATAGAAGATTTAAAAAAAGAGATTACCCGCCAACGGTACTTAGGTTATCAATTAATTAAAAAAGAAGAACAACCCGATATTCTAATCGTGGCGGACAAATTTTTTAAAGAAAAATTTCCTTCTTTCTTTTCGGAAATTTTTATTCTTGCTGATTTAAATCTTTTACAAACCCAAAATGTTGAAATTGAAAAAATTGGTAAATATTTATTTTTAAAACCAAAGTATAATCTTTTAAAACCTTTTAATCTCTTTATCAAAACGGTAATAGAATATTCATTATCGCTAATTATCTTTATAATCTCTTTGCCGCTATTTTTCCTAATTTCTTTCTTAATAAAAATTACCTCTCCTGGCCCGGTTTTTTATAAACAAAAAAGAATTGGACTTCAAGGTAAATTTTTTACTCTTTATAAATTCCGTACAATGAAAATGGAGGCTCAAAAATATCAAGAAATTTTTAAAGAAAAACATTTTAATGAATGGCAGAAAAAATTAAAAATTCCTGGAACGGAAAAATTAATAACACCTTTAGGAAAATTTCTAAGAAGATTTAGTTTAGATGAATTACCTCAATTAATAAATATATTAAAAGGAGAGATGGCTTTAGTAGGTCCACGTCCTTATTTACTAGAAGAAAAAGAACTAATAAAAGATTATTTGCCAATTATTTCTAAAGTAAAACCAGGGTTAACCGGTTTATGGCAAATTTCTGGCCGAGGCAATTTAACCTTACAAGAGCGATTGATGCTTGATGAATATTATGTAAAAAATTGGTCACTCTGGTTAGATTTTTCAATTTTACTGTTGACCTTTAAGGCAATACTTATGTACGAAAATCCTTATTAATGAAAATCAATTTTCGGATAATTTCTTTCTTAGTTTTTGTCTTTCTTTTCTTATTGACTTTTCTTTTTACTAAAAAAAGTAAAAAGTCAATTTTTTATTTAGATGAGAAGAATCTAATAGTCGATAGTATCAATAAAACAATAATATTTTCAGGAGAAATAAGTAAAAATAAAGGAGAAGTTCAATTTTTAATAAATTTAAAAGGTTATGAATGGTTAAACGAAAAAGCAAGCATTTTAAGTAATACCCCTCTTATTGCTTTGCAGAATGCCTTAAGTTTTTTAGATTGGTCCTTTTGGGAAAGTTTATACTTTTATAATAAAATAACAAGAAAAATCTCCCTATTGATAGTAACGGATAAAAAAGAAATACCTGCAGAAAGTCTCCTCATAACAAAAGAAAGGCAGATTTCCTTTTCAAATTTAATTTTTCTTGGCAATCCCTATTGGGATAATCTTATTTTAAAAGAAGATCGTATCAACTGTAAAAAATGTCCTTTTTTAGAGGAGGAGGCAAAATGGCTAAATAAATCCTTTCCCCAAAAATATGTTCTTAATACCAAATTTTTTCCCGTTAATAAAAAAGTTAAAATTAAATTAATTCTTTCTGGCGGCGATAAATAAGAAAAATAATCAAAGAAGAGAACATCACAAAAACTCCTATAGAAAACAAAATTGTTGTTCTTGGGAAAAAGTAGGTTAATTGACCAATAATAAAAGCAAAAATGCCAAAAAATAAATGTAAAAACCATTCTTTGAGAGAAAAAATCTTACCTCGTAGTTCTTCAGGAACATTTTCCTGCAAAATAGTATCTTGAATCACAAAAATCGGTGAAAGAAAAAAACCGCACATAAAAAGTAAAAAAATCACCAATGGTAATATTTTCGTAAGAGACAAGATGATTGTTAAAATCCCAAAAAGAAAAAAAGTTATAATTAACACCAAATTTTTCTCAAATTTGTGTCCCCAAATTCCATAAGTTAATGAACTTAAGATTAAACCTATTGAACCGATAGTGCCTAAGAAACCCACTCCGGAGGTTCCCAATTTAAGACCTTCTGACTCCTGAATAATTGGCACATAAAGTACCAATGCCCCAGTGCCCAAAATTACAAATAAAAAAACTGAAAGAATTACTATTTGAACTTTACGATTCTTTAAAATATATTGGGAAGCCTCTTTCAAATCATTAATCATTAATTTTAATTTGGATAAAATCAAAGAAAAAAAATTCCTTGACTGTTGAGAAATTACAGTTGGAGAAGAAATTCTTTTTATTTTTATTTTAGTAGAAAGATAGATTAATGCTAAAACTGAAATCCAATAGGTAAAAGAATCAATATAAAAACCAGCAGCCCAACTATAGGAAATACCGATTTTCTTCCAAATTTGCCAATCCACAATAAACCCACCAACTAGCATACCTAAAAGAGTGGCGATTCTTCCTAATAGATTATTGAAAGAATTAGCCGCTAAAAGTCTTCTCTTAGCTACTAAATAAGGAACAATCGATAACCGAGTAGCGTTAAAAAACAAACCTAACAGAAAAACAAAAAAACAGATAATATAAACCAAGGATAAATTAAATAACCTTAACACCAAAAAAGGAATGAAGGCAACTAATATAGCTCGGAATAAGTCACAAAAAATTAAAATTTTTCTCTTATCCCATCGATCAATAAAAATTCCCGCAAAAGGACCAAACAGTATCGTTGGTAAAGTAACAACAACAGATAGAAAAGAAATCGCCCGAGAGGTATTTAAATTTTTTTTTTGCGCCAGAAAGCTAATCATTGCCAAAATCGCCATATAATCCAATTTATCACCGAAGAGGGAGAAAGCTTGAGAAATTGAAAAAATCATAAATTTTTTTATTTTAAAAAGGTTAAAAAATTCACTTTTTTGGATATTAACCTCTGCCATTATTGTGAATTATCTGATAATAAAATTTTTCTACTTGGAAACTTATTTTTTCCCAAGAATAGTTTAAAGCCTTTTCTCGACCTAATTTCCCCATTTCTTCAGCTCTTCTTGGTTCCCTAGCTAATTCAATTATTTTTTCACCAATTTCCCGAGAATCACAAGGTCTTACTAAAAAACCTTCTCTGCCGTTCTTTAAGATCTCGCGATATCCCGGAATGTTAGAAGCCACAATCGGTTTTCCGCAAGCCATTGCTTCTAAGAGAACAATTCCAAAACTTTCTGCCCCAATCGAAGGAGCCACAAAAATATTGGCGGTAGCATAAAATCTGGGTAACTCTTCAAAAGAAACAGCTCCACAAAAAACAATGTTTTTTTTCACTTCTTCTGAAAGATATTCTTGATAGGAATAACCAAAGACTCCCTTTCCCACAATCAAAAGAAGAAAATTAGGAAATTCTTTTTTTATTATTGATAAAGCACGCAAAAGATATTTCAGACCTTTTCGTGGTTCGAATCTTCCCACAAATAATAGTCGAGGGTAATATTCTAAATATTCCTGTAAGGGTTTAATGTCGGGACGGAAAAAATTAGTATCTACTCCGTTAGGAATTATATGATATTTCCCAGGGAAATATTTCTGGGTAGCTTTTTTAGCTGCGTTAGAGACCGCAATAATTCCATCAAGTTTTTTAAAAAAAGGATATAGAAAGGGACGGAAAATAGTATATCCCAAACTATTTTTAAAATAAGAATGAAGAGTAATAATATTTTTTGTTTTAGAGAACTTCAACACATATAGAGGAAGTAAAGGAGCTAAACAGCCATGAATATGAATAATATCAAAATTGTTCTTCTCCAATATCTCTTTTATTTGGGCTCCCAATTGCCATCCGATAGGAAAAGAAGCAAAAGATTTGTTAGCCCGAAAAATTATTGCTCTACCTACCCGGTAAACATGTTTTTCATCTTCTTCATAGTTATACAAATTATTATCAATCTTTAAAAAATGGTTGGTTGAAAAATTTGTTGTCAAAATTTTTACCGTATGATTCCGTTTTCTTAACTCTTGTGATAAATTATAAATATGAACCGGAATGCCACCGATATAAGGAAAATAAACATCAGAAACCATTAAAATCTTCATTAATTTATTAAGATTAAAAAATAGTGATTCTTTTACCGATTTTCTTTCTTTTTGCTATTTTATAAACTTGGTAAGCACAAACTAAATCTTGAATTCCTAAACCGGTAGAATCAAAAATAGTAATTTCTTCATCCTTTTCTCTACCAGGAATTTTTCCACAAATAACTTCGCCAATTTCGCCTTTAATATCTTCTTTTTTAATAAATCCCTTTTCTAAAGGAACATTTATTTCCCCAGAATGAGATGCTTGCTCCCAATCATCAACATAAACTTTTCCTTTCTTCAGAATCTCCCAATCTAATTCTTCTTTTCCTGGGGCATCGGCACCAATCGCATTGATGTGAACACCCGGTTTGATCCATTCGACTTTAATTATTGGCTCTCTTACGGGTGTTTGGGTAGAAATGATATCAGCATCTCTGACACATTCTTCAATTGAAGAACAAATAACAATTGGTATTTTCACAAGTGATTGAAACTTTCTTTGAAAGTTTTTTGCTACTTTGATGTTTATATCATAAACTTTCACCTGTTTAATTTTTCTCACCCGGATAATTGCTAAAAGCTGCGTTTCAGCCTGTACTCCGGCACCTACTAAAGAAAGTATTGAAGCATCTTTCCTTGCCAGGTATTTAGTAGCTATTCCTCCAGCTGCTCCGGTACGAATATTAGTAATTGCTGTTCCATCTAAAATAGCTAAAGGAGCGCCATTCTTAGGAGAAATCAAAATAATTGTTGCCATTACGCTGGGAATTTTGTATTTTGAAGGGTTGTTCGGATGCACATTAACTACTTTAACACCAGAAATTTCGTAAGTAGGCAAATAGGCTGGCATTACCCGGATATCGCCTTGATATTTTTCGTAAAAAAGATAAACCTTAGGAGGCATAATTACACGACCCATTCCTTTTTCATAAAAGGCTTTTTCTACTGCCTTTAAGGCTAAATCCATTTTTAAAATCTTTGTTACTTCTTTTAGATTTAAAAATAATACTTCCATTTCATCTCCTTTTTTAATATATTTCTTTAGGTAATATTTTTATAACATCTGACTCTTCAACATTGCCAACACTGGCGACACTGAATTCATTTAAAGAAGATAAAACTTTTTCTGTTATTAAATCTAATTGTTCTTTTTTCACTTGATTATAGGCATCCAAAATTTCTTCAACAGTAAAAGAACGACCATAAATAAATTCATTTTTAGCCAAATTAAAACTGCGGTTTAACGGATTTTCCAAATGAATCACGATTGCACTTTTAGTATAATTTAATGCTATCTCGTATTCTCTTTTTGTGAACCCCTCTTTCTTTAATTTTATCAATTCTTCAGTAACAATGTTAAGGGTCTTTTCTAATTTCGCTTTATCACACACAAAATAGATACCAAAAATTGTTACATCTTCATAAAAATCAACGAAGGAAGAAATTTGGTACACTAAACCTTCTTCTTCCCTTAATCTTTGAAAAAGACGCGAAGAAAGAGAACCGCCCAAGGAGGTGTTAAAAATGGATAGAGCATATTTTTCTTTCTCTTCTTGAAAAAAAATTTTTTTCCCTAAAATAAAATATACACTGTCTAAATCCGTCTTATTTTTTACGCTAATTTTTAAAGATCCGCCTTCTTTTATTATTTCTCTTTTATTTTCACTTCCTTCTTTAAGAAGTAAATTCTCGCTCATTTTTTGATAAACCTCTTTCTCTAAATCGCCAACCACTGAAATCACAACTTTACTTTTAGTGTAATTTTCCCAATAAAACTGTTTTATTATTTCGGGAGTAAACTTTTTAATAGTCTCGATTTTACCAGCAATTGGAAGTCCAAGAGAAGCATTAGGAAAAAGGGTATTAAAAAAAAGATTAAAAAGAAGATCTTCGTCATCCTCATTAGACTGTTTTATTTCTTCAATAATTACTTCTCGTTCCTTTTCAAATTCCTGAGAATTAAAAAGAGGATAACAAATAATTTCCTTTAATAAATCACAAACTGGTTCAGCAAATTCTTTTAAGAAACGAGCGTAAATTCCGGTCATCTCTCTTCCAGTAAAAGCATCCAATATACAACCAATCGATTCCGCATAATAAGAAATTTCTTTTGCCGTCTTATTTTTTGTTCCCTTAAATAACATATGTTCAACAAAATGAGAAATACCGTTCATTTCTTTCGGTTCATCTCGAGAACCATGATTAAAAGCCACACACAATGCCACTGAAGGATAAAAAGGACGATGTTCTAAAACTAAAGTAACACCATTAATTTTTTCTTTTTGTATCATTGGTTGTTATTCCTACTGCTTTTCGGGAAAGTTGAATTCTCCCCATCTCATCAATAGCAATCACTCTCACAAAAACTTTGTCCCCAACCTTCACTTCACTTGTTAAATTTTTAACTCGGTAATTAGCCCATTGAGAAATATGACAAAGTCCTTCTTTGCCAGGAGCAATTTCAATAAACACGCCAAAGGGAACTATTCTTTTTACTTCCCCTAAATATACTTTTCCAACTTCAACGTCTTCAACAATTGCTAAAATTCGAGATTTTGCTTTTTCAATCGCTTCCTCATTAGGTCCAGAAATTGTTATTTTTCCATCATCTTCAATAAAAATTTCAGTGTTTGTTTCGTCAATTATTTTTCTTATTACTTTGCCTCCGGTGCCAATTACTGCACCAATTTTATCCTTAGGAATTTGGAAAGCAAATACTCGAGGAGCAAAGGTAGAAAGACATTTTCTTGGTTGGTCAATCGATTTCGCCATCAATTCTAATATTTTTCTGTGAGCCACCCGAGCCTTTTCTATTGCTTCTTTCAAAATTTCTAAAGAAACTCCTTGAATTTTTAAATCTAATTGAATAGCAGTGATACCATCTTTTGTCCCAGCCAATTTAAAATCCATATCTCCGTAATGGTCTTCTGTACCTGTAATATCAGTTAAAATTACATAATCGTTATCTTCCTTTACCAATCCCATGGCGATACCAGCTACCGCTTTCTTCAAAGGTACTCCGGCATCCATTAAAGATAAAGTGGCGCCACAAACTGTCGCCATCGAAGAAGAACCGTTTGATTCTAAAATATCAGAAACCACTCGAATAGTATAGGGAAACTCTTCTTCACTGGGCAAGAGATATTTAAAAGCCCGTTCGGCTAAATAACCATGACCAATTTCTCTTCTGGTAGGGGCTCGTAAGGGTTTTATCTCACCGGTAGAGAAAGGTGGGAAATTATAATGAAGCATAAAACGTTTTGTCCCTTCACCTTCTAAATCATCAACGATCTGTTCGTCGCTTTTTGTTCCTAAAGTGACAACAGCTAAACATTGTGTTTGACCTCGGGTAAAAATAGCTGAACCATGGGTTCGTGGCAGTACCGAAACAGCACAAGAAAGTGGTCGGATTTCATCAGGGGTACGACCGTCTATTCTTCTATGTTCTTTAAGTATTAATTTTCTCACATATTCCCGCGCACATTCTTCGATTACATATTGAATTTGGTTTTCACAATCAGGATATTTATCTTTTAGAAGATTAAAAGCTTCTTCCCGAATTTTTCTTAAACTCTCCTGCCTTTCTTTTTTGTCAACAATCTGATAAGCCTGAATTGTTTTTTCTTCAATTATCTCTTTTACTTCTTTAATAAACTCTTCGGGTAATAACTTCTCGGGTACTTCTAACTTAGAAACATCAATAATTAATCTTTCTTGTGCATCAATGATTTTTCTTATCTCTCCCATTGCTATTTCAATTGCTTCGATAATATCTTCCGGTTGAACCTCTTTACCATCACCTTCTAACATTACTGGCGCATTTTTAGTAGCGCTAACTACTAAATCTAAAGTAGACACCTCCAATTCTTTAAGAGTTGGATTAACTATATATTTATTATCAATCTTACCAATGCGAACAGCAGCAATTGGTTGAGAAAAAGGAATCTCTGATAGAAGAAGACTAGTTGAAGCACCAATAATTCCTAAAATATCGCCTTCATTTTCTTGATCAAAAGAAAGAAGAAAACTAATCACCTGCACATCTTGGTTAAAGGTTTTTGGGAAAAGCGGCCTTATAGAACGGTCAATTAAACGGGAAACAATAATCTCTTTATCCCTTGGTTTCCCTTCTCTTTTAAAAAAACCACCAGGAATTTTACCGGCCGCATAAGCGAGTTCCCGATAATCAACAGTTAAAGGTAAAAAATCTTGAAAAGTATTCTTCTTTTCTTTTTTATAAGTGGCAGTAGTAAGCACAATTGTGTCGCCATAACGAACTAAAGCGCTACCATCAGCTTGGCGGGCGAGGTTACCAGTCTCGATTGATAAAATCCTGCCTCCGATTTCTATCTCTACCTTACTCATTACCCTCTGAGACCAAGTTTTTCAACTATTTTTAAGTATCTTTCTTTATGATATTTCATTAGATAATTAAGATGCCGACGCCGTTGATTTATCAATTTTATTAACCCTCTGCGGGAATGTTTATCTTTTTTATGCTTTTGTAAATGTTCTGTTAAAAGTTTTATCCTTTCAGTCAAAATAGCAATCTGGACTTCAGGTGAACCAGTGTCTTTTTCATGAAGTCTAAATTTTTCAATTATTTCTTTTTTTCTTTCTTTTGTTAAAGCCATACTCTCCTCATTTTTTAAGATTATATTCTTTTAATTCTAAAATTGTAATTTCTCCATCTTCTTCTCTTTGGAATTTTACAATCCCTATCTCTTCTTTTACCCAGATGTGTTTTTGAATATCACCGTCTTCATTTTGATATCTTATCCGCCAACAATTCGAATAATTTTCGATTCCAATTCTTAAGTCTTCAATATCCAGCACTTCTGCAGTAAATTCCTCGTTCACTTGCCACGAATTTCCTGCTTTTAATGGTAAAACAAATTGAGTATCCGGTTCATCATCGGTATAACTTAAATATAAACTATCCTTAACCACTATTTTTACCGTTTCATCCTCTGCCAATTCTTCTAAAGCAAATAAAGAGCCGGTGAGACAAAAAGTATCGTTATTCTCGCCAATCACTTCCATTTTAAAGCTATCTACCAAACTAGTATCGCCATTCTCAATCTGCCAAACACGATAAATCCAATAATTTCCAGGACTTAAAGGTATTAACTCTTTCTTTTCTTCTTTTTTCTTACAACTTATTAGAAAAGCTGATATTCCTAATAGAATTATAACACTCTTCTTCATCTTCTCCTCCATATTTTGTTAATAATTATAATCAGAGAATCAAATAAGTCAACAATATGTTAAGCCACAATTCTCAGAAAAAATAAGACCATTAATGTGAAAAATGATTATAGTTTCTTTAAAATATACAGATTAGCAAAATAAATTATAATTTCTTAATCAATTAATTTCTATGATTATCTCTTATTTTCTTCGCTGAAAAACTTATCCAGCCCGTTTTTAATATTTTCCTAACCTTTATCAATAAATTTAAAACCTTTTTGCTGTCCCTAAATCCCAAATTAGATAACATAGCGCCTCTAAAAATCTATATGAAAAAATTTTATCATACCAATTCAATACGTTCCTTACTTCATTATACCATCCATAAAGTAATAAATATCATAAACATTTAAATTATCTTATCTACCTTAAATACTTAAATAATTTAAATTCATCTGCTATACCTAAATACCTAACATAGCAGAAAAAGATTATCGATGCCTTTCATGGAAAATTTATTAATAAAAACTCTTACAAAGTTATTAACCTCCTTCTTTTTAGAATTAACATCTCTCTCCTTTTAAGGCTCATCTTTTTCATTCCTCTCAAAATCGTTATCGCTAACCCTTGGAAACCCATCTCAGTGTCACTTCTTCTCCCCTGGGTTGTTAATAGTAACCGACCCACCTTTTGCTATTGATTTTAAGACAATAAAGAATAATTATCATGGGAAAGAAGAAAGTTATCAAAAGGTTATTGTGGGATACCAAAAGATAAGTATTATGAATTTTCTGTGAATTGGCTAAAAGAGATATATCGAACATTAAAAGACACTAGTAGTTTTTATTTATCGGGCTATAAGAAATATAAGTTTAATAAAGATGAGAATTACCTTAAAGATTTTTAGTAATTAATGGAGTATTGAGCAAACATAATAACACACTAACAAAATTACTTTAGAGATTATAAAATAAGAGAAAAAAACAATTTTACCAAGAGCGATATTAGGCTGGCAAATATTTTGGGTTCTCGCAAAACGATTTAGGCAGAGGCTAATTACTTTTTATTAGCAGCGCAGGAATTTGTTATGTTGATTACTAAATAGGTTTAAAGACCAGAAAAACAAAAGATGCTTTAACGATTGATATTCAAGAAATCAAAGATTTTACTGAAAAGAATTTTTTTCGGAGGAAAATAAAAAATCTTTTCCAATTAAAAAGGCTTCTTTTTTTCAGTTTTGTAAATTAATATTAGAAGGAATAATCAGCGGAATTTTTAAAAATATATCTAACACTTTAAATTGACAGATTTTTATATTTTATTAAAATAGAATTAACGGGGCGTAGCGCAGTGGTTTAGCGCGCTTGGTTCGGGACCAAGAGGTCGCTGGTTCAAATCCAGTCGCCCCGATTTTTAATATTTTATGATAAATATCAAAGTTTTTAAGTTGATTGGTGAAGAAGATATCAAAGAGAAAGTTAAAGAACTGGCTGATAGAATAAGTAAAGATTATTGCAATAAGGATTTGGTTTTGATCGGTGTGCTAAAAGGTGCCTTTGTCTTTCTAGCTGATTTAATCAGAAACTTAACCATTCCCTGTTGTTGTGATTTTATAAAAGTTAGTAGCTATGGCCAAGGTACCGAAACTTCAGGAGTAGTGAAAATTGTGGCTGATATCTCAACACCAATTGAAAATAAAGATGTCTTATTGGTAGAAGATATTGTTGATACCGGTTTAACTTTGAAGTATTTAATTGACCATTTATCTCTTAAGAAGCCAAAGTCATTAAAAATTTGTGCCTTGCTTGATAAACCTGAAAAACATAGATTAAAAATTTCGATTGATTATCTTGGTTTTACTATTCCAAACAAGTTTGTTGTTGGGTATGGAATCGATTATGATGAAAAATTTCGTTATCTTCCTTATATTGGTTATATTGAATTAAATGAAAAAGAATAATCTCTTCTCGTTAATAAAAGCAGCAAAAGGAGAAAAGAAAGGTTCTTTACTTATTAAAAATTGCCAACTTTTAAATCTTTTTACGGGCGAATTAGAAGAGACAAATATTTTAATTGATGGTGACTATATCTGCGGTATTGGTAAGGAATATCACGATGGAGAAAGAATAATTGATGGCAAAGGCTTATATGCACTGCCAGGATTTATTGAAAGTCATATTCATATCGAGAGTTCCCTCTTATCATTGGCAGAATTTAGTTATTATGCCTTGCTTTCAGGAACCACTACTTGTGTTTGCGATCCCCATGAGATTACTAATGTCTTAGGAATTGACGGCATAAAATATTTCTTAAAGGAAAGTGAAAATTTAATACTCAATTTTTATTTTTATTTTCCTTCTTGTGTGCCAGCAACACCTTTTGAAGACCTGCCTTTTAAAATCTCTCTTGCTTCTTTTCTCAAACTACTCAAAAACAAAAGAATAATTGGTTTAGGCGAAGTGATGAATTTTCCTGGAGTGATAAATTGCGAAAAAGATTTAATTAACAAAATTTATTATACACAAAAATTTAACAAAATTATTGATGGCCATTCTCCTTTACTTTTGGGAACTAATCTAAATGCCTATCTTTCTTCGGGTATCTATTCTGACCACGAAATAACCAACTTAGAAGAAGCAAAAGAAAAATTGAAAAAAGGGATGTGGTTAATGATAAGGGAAGGGAGTGCGGCCAAAAATTTTTTAGATTTAAAAGAGATAATAAAATCTGATAGTATTGACCGCTTGATCTTTATTTCCGATGATATTCATCCCGAAGAACTTATCAATTTAGGTCATTTAAACCGAATATTAAAAAAGGCAATCAATCATAATATTCCTGTTCATTGGGCAGTGAGAATGGTTAGCTTTAATCCAGCAAATTTCTTTGGTTTTAAAAGGTTGGGATTAGTGGCACCAGGTTATCGAGCAGACGTAAATCTTGTGGATAATTTGAAAGATTTTAAAACTATCTATCTTATCAAAGATGGTAAATTGGTGGTTGATAACGGTAAGATTTTAGATATTAGAAAAGCAGGTTATTCATTTTCTCTAATTAAAAAAATTTACCAAACTATAAAAGTAAAAAAGATAAAAAAAGAACTTCTAAAGGTCTTCGGAAACCGGAGGGGGTTATTACGAGTGATTAAAATTATTCCTAACCAAATTATTACCGAAGAACTTTTAACTTATCCAAAAATGGAAAATGATTTGGTAGTAAGTGACCGAGAAAGGGATATATTAAAACTGGTTGTTATTAATCGACATAAAAAAGAACCACAAATGGGTATTGGTTTCGTAACTGGTTTTAATTTAAAAGAAGGAGCAATTGCTTCTTCGGTTGCTCACGATTCTCACCATCTTGTTGCCTGTGGTGTCGATGATGAAAGTATTGTTACCGCAATAAATAAGATTATCGAAGAACAGGGTGGTTTAGCGATTAGCCGAGAAAAAGAAATTCTTTCTTTTTTACCCTTAAAGATTGCTGGTCTAATGGCTAACTTAAAAGCACCAGAAGTTGCTAGTTCTTTAAATTTATTACTTAACCTTACAAAAAAATTGGGTTGCACCTTGGAAAACCCTTTTATTACTTTATCTTTTCTTGCTTTACCGGTAATACCAGAACTTAAATTAACTGATAAAGGATATTTTTCAGCCAAAAATTGGCAGTTTATTAGTTTGTGGAGTTAGAAAAAAAATTTTTTGTCGGAGTTATTGGTCCAAATAATCCAAGCAAAAAGATTTATCAACTTGCTTATCAAATTGGTAAAGAGATTGGTAAAAGAAATTGGGTGTTAATTTGTGGTGGTTTAGGTGGTATAATGGAAGCAGTTTCCAAAGGAGCAAAAGAGGAAGGTGGTTTAACAATTGGCATCTTGCCTAATAGCGAAAAATCTTTTGCCAATCCCTATATTGATATTCCCATCGCTACCGGTTTAAACGAAGCAAGAAATTTAATAATTGTTTTAACCAGTGATGTGATTATTGCCGTTGGTAAAGGTTACGGCACATTATCCGAAATTGCTTTCGCCTTAAAATATAACAAAAAAGTATTTGGTTTAAAAACTTGGCAGAAAGAATTACCAATTATAAAAATAAAAAATATTAAAGAATTAATAAAAAAACTCATCAATCTTGCATATTAAATATTGATTAATTATAATTATTAGTGAAAATGGTGAGGGAAAAGGCAAAAGTGGGGATTGAAATTGGCTTACACGCTCGACCAGCAGCCGAGTTTGTAAAGATTGCTGAAAGATTTAAATCAAAAATAAGGGTTTGTAAAGATGGCATCTGGGTTAACGGAAAAAGTATTTTATCCCTACTAACCTTGGCAGCTGAAAGGGGAAGTGAACTTATCTTAGAAGCTGATGGCCCAGATGAACAAGAAGCAATTGAAGCATTAAAAAAATTCCTTACTAACCAATGAAAGAAAGAATTTTAAGAGGCATTCCCATAAACGGTGATTTCGGTTATGGTGAAATAGAAGTCTATTCACCACAATTGCCAGTTATTGAAAAAAAAGAAATCTCTGCCGAAGAAATTTTTCAAGAAAAAGAAAGGTTAGATAAAGCTATTACTCTAACAAAAGAAGATTTTGAAAAAATTTACCAAAAGGTAAGGGCAGAAATGGGAAAAGATATTGCCGAATTCATTAAAATCCAGATTGCTTTTCTCACTGATGAAACGGTTATAAAAGAGGCTAAAGAACTAATTGAAAAAGGAAGGGTATCTGCCGAATATGCTTATTCCGAAGTTATCAAAAGATATTATCACAATTTAGCAAGTAAAGGAGTAAGCGTTTTTGTTGATAAAAGTTCAGAAATTTTTGATGTCTGTCTTTATGTGTTGAAAAAATTAAAAGATAGTAAAAAGGGATTCTCACTACTTTTTCCCGATAAAAAATGTCTTCTTTTTGCTCACACTTTAACCCCGATGAATATGGCAATTTTAGATAAAGAGTATATTTTAGGTATTGCCTTGGAAATGGGTGGTAAGACTTCCCATATTTCTATAATGGCAAAAGCAAAAGAGATTCCTGCCGTGGTGGGTGTAGAAAATCTTTTACAATTTAGCAGCAAAGTTAAGGAAGCAATAATTGACGGTAATCGAGGTTTAGTAATTCTTTCTCCTACAGAAAAGAGAATAAAATTTTACGAAAAAGAAAAAGAAGAATTAGGTAAGCGACGAAAGGCGCTAATCACCCAAAAAGAACAGGAAGCAAAAACAAAAGATGGAAAGTATGTGGACATCTCAGCTAATATTGAGTTTGTTTATGAAGCAGTAATGGCAAAAGAATATGGTGCGAAAGGAATCGGCCTTTTTCGAACTGAATATCTCTTTTTATCCAAAAGAGAATTACCAAGCGAAGAAGAGCAGTACCAATTTTATAAAGAGGTTGCCGAAAAGATGAAACCCTATTTTGTTATTATCCGGACTTTTGATTTAGGCGGTGATAAAATAATTCCTGGCTATTTTGAAAATAACCCTTTTTTAGGTTGGCGAGGAATAAGATTCTGTCTAAGCAATTTAAATTTCTTTAAAACTCAATTACGAGCAATCTTAAGGGCTTCCCAAACAAGAAATATTAAAGTGATGTTGCCGATGGTAAGTAATATTGATGAAGTTATCAAGACCAAAAATATCTTAGAAGAGATAAAACAAGAATTAAAAGAGAAAAATATCGATTTTGATGAGAATATTGAATTAGGAATTATGATTGAAACACCTTCTTCAGTTTTACTTTCGGATGTGTTAGCAAAATTATGTTCTTTCTTTTCTATCGGCTCCAATGACCTTACCCAATACACTTTGGCCTGTGACCGTGGAAACGAAAAAGTAAGTTATCTCTTCAGCCATTACCATCCGGCAGTTTTAAGACTAATAAAAGAAACGATAAAGAATGGCCACAGAAATGGTATTTGGGTTGGTTTATGTGGCGAATTGGCAAGCGAACCTTTCGGTATAATTATTTTAATTGGTATGGGAATCGATGAACTATCAATGGCGCCACAATTTATTCCCTATGCAAAAGAACTTATCTCCTTCTTAGATACCGATTTTTGTAAAGAGATTGCCGAGAAAGTAATAAACTTTTCTACCCCTTCGGAAGTATTACGTTATCTTAAAAAGAGAATTAAAAAGGAAAAAATTCCCTTAGAAAAATACTCCTATGTTTGATTTAATCTACCACTTTCCCGAACAGTTAGAAGAGTCTTTAGCTCTCACTAATCAAGCACTGAAAGAAAGAAAAGATTTTTTAGATAAAATTAATGATATTGAAAAAATTGTTGTTGTTGGAATGGGTGGCAGCGGCATTGCTGGCGATATTGTCTTTAGCCTCACCTATTCTTTTTTAAAATCTCCCATATTAGTAATAAAAGATTATTATCTACCTTTTTTCTGCAATAAAAAAACTCTTTATTTTGTTATCAGTTATTCGGGAGAGACCGAAGAGACAATTTTCAACTACCAGCAACTTAAAAGAAACAAATTACCGTTAATTGTAATTACCGCTGGTGGTAAATTAAAAGTTTTGGCAGAAAAAAATCAAGACTTGCTTTTTATTTTGCCCCAAAACTATCCACCGCGTCAGGCTTTGGCCTATCTAACCATTCCAATATTACTAACCCTAAGCAGATTAGCAATTATCCCTAATTGTCAACAAGAGATAGAAAAAACAATTTTATATCTAAAGAGAATGAGAAAAAGATTAAACGAAAGGGCCAAAAGAATTACTAAACTAATTGAAAATAAAATTCCCTATATTATTGTGGACTCTTATTCCTATCTGCCGATTGCTTATCGTTGGAAAAATCAATTTAATGAAAACACTAAGATTTTAGCCTTTTATAGTTATTTACCGGAGCAGAATCATAATGAAATTAACGCCCTTCCTTTTTTAGAGCTTTTAAAAGATACTCTTTTTGTTTTCCTTTTAAAAAATCCCTTTTCTCATAAAAGAAATCTTATAAGGATAAATTTTCTTTCCAAACTTTTAAAAGAAAATAAAGTGACTCATAAGATAATTCCACCCATTAGTAAAAACAACTTTTTTAATGTTTTTTCTCTAATTCTCTTTGGTGATTTTATAAGTTATCATTGGGCATTAAAAAGAAATATCGACCCTTTAAAAATTGAATTAATTGAAAATTTAAAGAAATTTTTAGCAAAATTTTAAAAAGGAGTTGATATGGAAAGTAAAGTTAAAGTGGTTATTCCGGCTGCTGGTGAAGGAAGAAGATTGAAACCCCATACTCATACCACTCCCAAACCTTTGCTTTCGGTAGCCGGAAAACCAATTATTGGCCATATAATGGAAAGAGTGAAAGAATTAAATCCCGCAGAAGTAATTGTAATAATCGCACCCAATGGCAACCCAATAGAAAAATATTTAAAAGCAAACTACTCTTTAAATTTTCAATTTGTTATTCAAGAAGAACCAAAAGGATTGGGCCACGCGGTTTATAAAGCCAAACCATATTTTAAAAACGAACCTTGCTTGATAATCCTTGGTGATACGATAATTGATATGCCACTGAATAACTTAGTGGGAAAGGAAAATTGGATTGGTGTCAAAAAAGTTGATGACCCAAGAAGATTTGGAATAGTTGAAATAAAAGATGGAGCCATTACTAAAATTGTTGAAAAACCAGCCGAGCCCAAAAGTAATTTGGCAATTGTTGGCATCTATTATATCTTCAATTCCTCCCCCCTTTTTGATGCCTTAGAAAGAATCATCAAAGAAGACATAAAAACAAAAGGTGAATATCAACTTTCCGATGCCTTGGAGATAATGATCGAAGAAAACATAATCTTTAAAGTCTTTCCCGTGGAATACTGGCTAGATTGCGGAACACCCGAAGCTTTGATTCAAACTAATCGGTATCTTTTACAAAATACCAATTATTTTAAACCTCGAGAAAAATCCTTAATCATCCCTCCGGTCTATATCCATGACAGTGCAGTTATTGAAAATTCGATTATCGGACCTTTTGTTTCTATCTCCGAAGAAGTGGAAATAAGAAATTCAATAATAAGAGATTCAATTATTAACCAAGGCGCCTATATTGAAAACTCCCTATTAGAAGATTCTATTTTGGGAGAAAATTCCGTAGTAAAAGAAAAACCCTTGAAACTAAATTTAGGTAGTTTTTCCATATTTGAAACAAGTTGAAATTTATAATAGAAAAAGAAAGTAAAAATTCTCGAGCCCGCGTTGGCAAACTTATTCTTCCGAATGGTGAAGTGACAACACCGGCTTTTATGCCCGTTGGCACCCAAGGCACGGTAAAAACGATGACTCCTAGAGAATTATCAGAAATCGATGTAGAAATTATTATCTGCAATCTTTATCATCTTTATCTTCGTCCTGGGATTGATGTAATCGAAGAAGCCGGTGGTTTAACCAAATTCGCATCTTTCTATAAACCCGTCTTAACAGATTCTGGTGGATTTCAAATCGCTTCTATTTCACCATTAGTGAACATAAAAGATGATGGAGTCCAGTTTAAATCCCATATTGATGGTTCAACCCATTTTTTTACACCGGAAAATGTTGTATTATACCAAGAAAGAATCAAGAGTGATATTGGAATGTGTTTAGATATCTGTCTCCCCTATCCGGTGGAATATAATGAGGCCAAAAAGGCTGTAGAAAAAACTAATGAATGGGCAAAGAAATCAAAAGAGGTAAAAAGCCAAGAATTTAATCTTTTTGGTGTTATCCAAGGCGCTACTTATTTAGACTTAAGAGAAAAAGCCACAAAAGAATTGCTAGACATCGGTTTTGATGGTTATGCGATTGGTGGCTTATTTTTAGGCGAAACACCAAAATTATCCTACGAAATAGTAGCTTTTTGCACTGATTTGATTCCCAAAAAAGAAGTAAGATACGTAATGGGTTGTGGTTATCCGGAAGATATCTTAGAATGTGTGAAATTGGGAGTGGATCTATTTGACTGTGTTTTGCCAACTAGAAATGGTCGAACCGGTACTGCCTTTACTTCTGAGGGAAGAATAATAATTAAAAATGCTAAATTTGAAAAAGATTTTTCACCCTTGGATCCCAATTGTGAATGTTATACCTGTAAAAATTTTACTCGCGCTTATCTTCGCCATCTTTTTATTAGTGAAGAAATTCTTGGTCCCCGTTTATTAACTTACCATAATATTTATTTTTTTATCAATTTGATGAAAAAAATAAGAGAAGCTATCTTAAAAGACCAATTTGAAGAGTTTTATAATAATTTCCAACAGAAATATAACCGAAATCTTATTTAATTTCAATTAAATCTTCTATTCTCGATAGTCTCTTCTTTCCGATACCTTTTATCTTTAAAAGTTCTGATTTACTTTTAAATTTACCTTCTTTTTGGCGGTATTCAATTATTCTTTGTGCAATTTTTTCACCAATTCCTGGTAAACTTATCAATTCCTTTTGAGAAGCCTCATTAATATTTATCTTCTTTTTTGTTACCTTCCTATCTTCTTTAATTTCCTGCTTAACAATTTCTTCTTTTAATATTGTATTTTTTCTTTTTCCATTAAAATAAGAAATAAGACTACCTAATATAAAAAATGCACTTAGGAATATTAAAACAATTTTTTCTTTTTCATTCATTTTAATCTTTCTTTTATCAATTCGGCAACCTTCTTTCCAGAAATAAGCATACTGCTGAAAATTGGTCCCATCCTTGGTCCACCAAATACCGCGTTCACCGCCATTCCACAAACAAAAAGATTATGATAAACCTCTTTGGTATTTTCGATAGTAAATTTTTCTCCCTCTTCAGCATTCATTAATTTTTCACCAATAATTTTACCGGTAGAAGTAAAAAGAACATTACCTATCTTTTTCTCTAAAATTCTTACCAGTTCACAATTATGACCGGTAGCATCAACAACAAAGTGCGAACGCATTGTCATTGGGTCGACATGTAAATTGGCTAGATTTACTGCTGTCCAGTTAATTACCACTCCGGAGATTTTACCATTGCGAAAAAGTAGGTCTTCTACCATTATCAAATTAAAAATTCTTGCTCCCTTTTTAATGGTGTGATAAACAAGTGCTCCTAAGGTTTCCAAAGCACAGGCGACATAATAATTTTCTTCATATTTTTCGTAGTTAATTCCCAACTCTTTTAAGATTTCTTTTCCTTCTTCATCAACAACGATTTTATTAAACATCATTCCGCCACCCGTTAAACCGCCGCCAGGTCGAAGATGTTTTTCTAAAATCACTACTTTGGCACCGGATTTTGCTAAGTAATAACCTGCTGCTAATCCCGAAGGACCCGCACCACAAATAATCACATCCGATTCTAAATATCTATTAAATTCTTTTAAATAACTTTCAACGATTGCTTTAGTTATTTTTATTTCATCAAGCATATTTCAATTATAGAATAAATATCTTAAAAAATCAATTTGTTGAAAAACAAATGGCTAAAAATTGAATAGACATTTGAATTAAAAATAGCAACCTCTTAGGTTTTTTATATATAAACTAAAAAAAGCAAAATAGTGGATACAAAGTTGATAAGAGAAAGATGATGGTAGTGAATGAAGGTTTAATAAAGAAGCTCTTATTAAAAGATAAACTATAAGAAGGAGATACTTAACATAACTTAACATAAGACAAGTTTTTTACTTAATAGTTAAATAAGTTTCAATCTCAAATATTTTTCTAAATTTTATGCTAATAAAACAGCCGGATTTTACTCTCTTTCAAATAGGGAACTGTATGGTGGAGACAGTATAGAAGCTATTTTTAAGGAATATAAAAATAGTTAAAGAAAAAAAGATGTTTTTTATATTTTTACTCCGAAATCAATTATTCCTTTGGAGAATTTATTATTCATAAATAGCTTTTTGACCATCTTGATAAATAATTATTTAAAGATGTGAATACTTTATTTTTCGTTATAAAAATTAATTTCGTTAATCCTTCGTTAATAATTAAAAAGGTATTTAATAAGTTCTCAAAACGGACTGACAAATAATCGCTTGGTCGAGCAGATTGATTTAAAAAAATAATCTTCTATAATAAAGTATGAATATAAAAATGTTCTTTTTAATTTTTTTAACAATCTTTATGATGGAATTAGGCGATAAAACTCAACTCTCCATTCTCAATTTTGCTGCTTCTCTAAAATCGCCTTTTCTGGTATTTTTAAGCGCTATTTTAGCTTTAGGAATAAGTACTCTTCTGGCGGTAATAATTGGTGATAATCTTTTTCGTCTAATTCCTTTAAAATGGCTAAGATTTATCAGCGGCGGAATTTTCATACTTTTAGGGGTTTTGATAATTATTAGAGAAATTAGCCGTTAGTCCTTAAGAAATCTTCATAAATTTTTCTCAGTTTTACAGCAATTATATCCCAAGTATAGTTATTTTTTATATGCTCTCTGAGAAGATTATTCTTTTCTTTTTTAAAAGCAAGAACCAATTTCTTTTCAATATCCCTTTGAGAATAAGGGTTAAGATAAAAGGCATAATCTTTAAAATATTCTTTTGTGCCACCATTTTTGGTTATAAGAATTTTAGCACCCGCTAATCCAGCTTCTAAGGCAGCAATACCAGGTGTTTCATAATAGGAGGGAAGTAAAAATACTTCACAAGCCGCATAGATAGATTTTAATAATTCGGAATTATGAGGCAATTCATCTATCACATAAATATTTTTAGCCTCTTTTATTAACGATAAACATTTATCACTGTAATTATTTTTAATAATTTTACCTACTAATAAAGTTGGAAAATTAAGCTTTTTTAATACTTCTAAACACCTTAATAAATTTTTTCTTTTATAGCCAATATGACCGACATATAAAATAAAACCTCTTAACCCTAACTTTTCATAACACAGATAAGGAGAGGCATAATAAAAGTCTATATCCACACCATTTGGTAAAATTGCCAATCTCGTTTCTTCTAAACCAAACATCTTTTTTATCAGATCTTTTTCGGCACAAGTATTACAAACTATTAAATGAGAATTCTTTACCATTTCCTTTAAAATTAAATGTTCATTATAGAAACCAAAATATTTGTAAAAAAAAGTAAATAAACCAATTCCTATTTTATTAATCATTGCAGAATGTTGGGAATAGAAAACCGGTGTTAAAATAATCTTTTTATTAAAACTAGTTATTATTTGAAAAAGATGAAAAGTTTTTATCCCTGAGCCAAAAAAATGGATAATCTCATAACTTTTTAACTCTTCTTTTTTAACTGGTTCTTCACAAAAAATTTTCACTTCGCAACCAATTTTTTCGAGCTCCTCTTTTAAAGAAATTACTTGGGTTTTAATTCCACCTTCAAAAAGTTGAAAACCGGGAAAAGTAACAAAAAGAACTCTCATCTCAATTTTCGTCTCCGATGAAAAGAAAGAATTAAACTTTTTATTTTTAAATAAAATTCTTTGTTTCTAATATATTTTATTTTTGGCTCCCTCTTCGGTAATTTCAGTTTTTTCTCTTGATAATTTTCCACTTCTTCTCTCTTTTGCCACCATTCAAAAAATTCCGTAAAAGTCATTATTTTTATATTAGAAAAATCTTTGATAAAATCAAAAATTTCTTTAAAAACATCCCAAAATTTCAAAATACTTAAAGGATGGTCATACAAAACAATCGGATAACCTTTTTCGTAAGTTTTTAATATGTATTCCTGGTAATATTTTATCATCTCTGTTAAAGATAAATTTAAAACTTTCAGGCGACCGACCGAAATTGGATGGATGGGAATTTGATAAACCTTAGAAAAGTTATCGTGAATAATTGGAAGTATAGGAAAATCATCATAATTAAAACCAAATTCTGATGAATAGAGAAAATTAAGTTCTTCCAAGGCTTCATTTAGTGATAAGTTCCACATTCCGAAAGGAGCAGCAAAACCTTTAATTTCTATTCCCATTTCTTCTAATTTCTTTTTGCCAAGAGCTAAATTATTCAAATTTCTCCCTTTTTCCTTATAAACATAATGATAATAGGAATGAAGTTGAATATCAAATTTTTCCCTGCTCTTCTCCTTAAAAAAGTCTAAAAATCTTTCACTTGATTTTACATCAACAAAAAAAGTGAATTTGATATTCTTCTTGGTTAAAAGTTCAAATACCTTTGTTATTTCTTTTAGTGTAGCAAAATCACCATCTACTCTAAAAAGAAAAACCGTTTGATTATTATTAGGAAAATAAGATACAGAATAATAGGGAATCTTATTTTTATGAAAAATACTAATTAATAAATTAATTACTAATCTTCGTAAAGCACCTTTATTTATTTTGCTCACGAATTCGTAAGGAAACTTCAAAAGAGAGAAGTAAAAATATTTTGGTTTTGTTTCATTGTTTTTTAATAAATCCTTTAAAGAAAAAGGAAGATAGATTTTATTACTTTCTAAAAAATAAACAATTTCCTCTTTATTAAAAAAGAAAAGATTATCAAAGATATCAATAATTTCAATTCCCCAATAGATTGGTTCTTGTTTGGGGAGAAAATATTTTGAATATCTTTTTTTTATTTTAACTTCTTTTATATGATTTTTCAATTTGGTAATATCAAAAATTTCACCCAGTTTTCTTTTCTGATAATAAATTTCAATATTACTCTTCATTTCTTCTTTCACAATTCGGAAACCAAAAGGTTTCTCCATTTTCAAAACTTCTAAAAAACCTAAATCTTTTTCATTTACCAAAATTTCTATTTCCCTATTGTTCATTTTAATAAGGAATAATCTTTCTTTATTTCTTTTTTAAATATGAGGAGTAAACCAAAATAAAATATCAAAAACAGAAAACTTAAAATAAGGAAAGAAAAATTTCTAAATAATAGTAGCGGCAAACTGACTAAAAAGGTTAAAAGTAAAGGAAAAAGTAGACAGGTTAAGAACTTAAATTTGTAAAAACTTTGCAATGTCCAAAAATTCAACCAAAAGATTAAAAATTCGGTTAACAAAAGAGAAAAGGCGGCTCCTAAATGGAGGAAAATTTTAGTGAGAATAATTACCATTAAAAGATTAAAAAGAGTACCAATAAAAATGTTTTTAAAATATTGTCTATCTTTTTTTAAAGCAATCAAACTTAAGGAAAAAATTGAGTTAAGAAGAGTAAAGATAAAAAATCCCAAAAGAAATTGGAAAACCACTTTTCCGGGTAGATATTCTATTGGAAAAAGGAAGAGGAATAACTTTTTGCTAACAATAAAAAGAAAAAAGATAATTGGTAATAAAAAAGACAAAGCCAATCTTGTGATATTTTCTAATAAAGTAAATTCTCTATTTTGGAATTTTTTTGCTAAAAAAGGTAAAACAACTTGATTAAATATCCGGTCAAAAATCATCAATATTAAAAGCACCCGAAAACCACTACTGTAATACCCCAATTCTTTTTTCATTTTAAAAATTCCTAAAAAAATTATACCGGAAAGAGTATAGACTTGAATTAAAATCTGTGCTCCTCCCAATGGAAGTGTTTCTTTTAATAAAGAGAGTTTTTCCTTGATATTTAATTGGAAATCAATTTTATAAAACCTTTTATGATAGAAATAGATAAGCATTAAAGAACCTACCAAATTTCCCAAAATAAAAGAAAGGGGAATAATTAGAATCTCTTTATCACTCCTTAAAAAAATTAATAGTAATAGAAAATAAAGGAAATTAACAAAAAAACGATTAAGGGTACAGAATCTTATTTCTTCTTTACCCAAGAAAAACCATTCTAAATTTATGGCATCAAAAAGAATAAATAATGAATAAATCAAAATCAATTTTTTAAAGATAATATCCCCTTTTATAAGATTGACGAGCGAGATTGATAAAAAGGTAGCCAAAATTCCTAATAATAATCGGGTGGAAAAAATTTTATCAACAGTTTTTTTTATCTCAAAACTTTGGGCGATCTTTCTAATTCCGTAAGTTAATAATCCTAAATTTGTTAAAAGAGAAAAATAATTAATATAACTAAGAGCAAAATTTATCCCTCCAAAATTTATTAAACTGATCTTTCGAGTTAGATAAAGAATAGCTAGAAAAGAAAATATTCTTCCTGTTATTTCTCCTAAACCTAAGAAAAGAAAATTTCTAACAATCATCAATAATTTTCCTCAAGGTTTTTGTATTTTCCTCCCATTGTTTTATTTTGATTTTTTTTAATTCTTTAACTTCTAATTTCAAAATTTCATATCTTTTCAAAATTTCATTTATTCCTCTTTTAATATCTTCTTTGTGATTTTTAACAAAAACTGTCCCTTTAGAAAAATATTCTCGCAAAACCTCTTTATCAGAAGTTAAAAAGGGCTTTTCCGCACCTAAAGCATCGTAACCACTCTGTAAAACAGTGTAATCGCGAGTGGTAAGACCAATAACAAAATCAACGGAAGATAATAATTTTTCATATTCTTCTTTTTTTAGATATCCGGTAAAAATAATATTTCTAATTTCTTTAAATTTCCAATAGTTAGAAAATTTTAAATAATCCCCAGTTAAATAGAAGTTAATATTTGTCAATTCCTTACAGCAATCTATTAATTCATTGATCGGCTCATCTTCACTGAAAGATAAGCTTACCAAAACTTTTGGAAAGTCTCTGTTTTCCTTTTTAAAAAAATTGCTTTTCTCTAATTTTCGCGGCGGTGGTTCAATTACCAATTTTTTTGTGGGATAATTTTTTATCAATTCCAATAATTTATCGTTATGAATAATCAACCCTTTGGTTTTTCTTAAAAGATATTTTAAAATATTTCGTTGTAAATGATGCCACCAATGATTTAAAAGAAAAATATTAGAATGAGAAACCACCATGGTAGGCCTTTTATAAAAGAAAATCAAATAACTTAAGTAAATTGGCGGAATTTCTAAAATTAAAAAGTTATATTTTTTTTTGCTTATAATTATTAAGGTTTTTACAAAATTTAAGAGGTAATCAATTCTCTTTTTTACCGGTATTTTTATTAAATCTCCTGTTAAAGTAGAAGCTAAAGAAAAGGCATATTGACTATCTTTTTGCCACGAGATTATACCAATTTTTTTCATTCATCAACTTTTTCTTCTTTAAGAAACTCTAAACAAACTTTGGCAGTGTTAAAATGAATTTCTACCGTATCCATTATGTCTAAAGCATAACCTCCTCCTAAAACAATTCCTATTGGGATATTATTATCTAAAGCATTTTTTATGACAATCCGATCCCTTTCTATTAACCCTTCTTTTGTCAATCTCAACAATCCTAATTGATCTTCTTTATAAGGATCAGCACCAGCAACATAAACAATCAATTCAGGTTGATGTTTTTTAATAATCTTCGGAATCGCTTCTTTTAAATGGTTTAAATAAACTTCGTCTCCAGTAAAATCTAGTAACCCAATATCCCAATCGCTCTCTTCCTTGATTGGATACAGATTTTCCTGATGGATAGAAAAAGTAAATACTGATTCATCGTTTTGAAAAATCTTTGCTGTACCATTTCCTTGATGCAAATCACAATCGATTACCGCTGCTCTTTTGATTAACCCTTCTTTTTGAAGTTTTCTTATTCCGACAGCAATATCATTGATATAACAAAAACCTTCAGCATGTTCCGGAAAAGCATGATGAAAACCGCCACCAATATGAAATCCAATTTTCTCTTGTAAAGCAATTTTTAAAGTCAAAATTGTTCCAGAAGCAGCTAAAAGATAAGCCTCAACAATCTCCCAAGTTAAAGGCAATTCACTTCTTACTGTCCTGCTTGTCCATCTTAAATTTAAAAGATCATCGAGATAATCTTGCGTATGAACTAAACGAATATCATCCAGATTAGGCGGCGGCGGCTCAATAAAATCTTCTTCTTTTGCTAAATTTTCGTTAAGCAATTTTTCTCTTATTAGCCGATATTTAACTGTCGGAAAAACATGGATACCAATATCTACTTCGTATTTATCAGAATAGACAAATTTCATAATTCTGCTCCTTCTTTTAATTTCCTTAAAATTAATGGATCGCTTTCAAAAGGTATTTTTTTTCTTAAAATTTCTTTGATCTCTTTCTCTTTAAATAAAGAAAGGCCTTCGATTGCCAAAGTTTTTAAAGATAAATTATCTACATCCAAATAAGAAATCAAAAGATTTTTTATTTTTACCCTTTCTTTCAAGTTTTTTAAGGTATCTAATTTGGGAATAATTCGATTTATTACCCTTAAAACACTTTTTTCAAAATCTTCATTTTTATTTTTTGATAAACTGTCTAAAAGAACAGGCACAATTGATACACCAATTTCACCCAAAGCAATCTCTGCGCTTTGACGAACAGTAAAGATTCTGTCCTTTAATTTCTTTATTAAATAACCGATTCCCCTTTGGTCTTTTAACTTTCCTAAAGCATAACAGGCATAAATCCGTGTTGGTTCATCCGAAGAATTTAAATGGTGGCATATTTCATAAAATACTGAAGTATCGCCAATTTCAGCGAAAGTATTCAAAATCCATCTTGGTCGATTTCTTTTATCTCTTAAAGCCTTCACCAAAAGAGGAATAGCCTCTTTGGCTTTTATTTTTCCTAAAAGGTAGATCACATTTGCTCGGGTTTGGGTGTTTTCGCTATTAATACTATCCATTAAATGGGGTTTAATAAGAGAAGGAAGAGAACAAGCAATCTCTTCGATTGCCCGCAATTCTAAACTATTTTTAGTTGACAATTTTTTCTCTATGATGTACTCCACTGCCTTTTCTTTTCTTTTAATCAATTCACTCCTGGCTTCTCTCACAATCTTTTTGGCATTTCCTACTTCCCACTTAGAAGCATATTTAAATAATTCTTCAATTTCCATTTTTTCCAAATCCTTAATTGCCGTATCTGCTATCTCTTCTATTTTTTCTTTTTCTTTTAACTCATCAATTCCGTAAGCGTAAGTTCCTGCTACCCAGCTGCTGTTATTCTCTCCCATTCCTTTCTTCCCATATAAGTCATTACCCCTTATGTCAATAAATAAACCGATTCCACCAAATCCTCTTGCTTCATTAGCAAAACCTTGACCAAATCTTTCCTCTTTATTGAAATATAAATCGTCACCATTTTTATCTAAAAAAAGACCGAAGGAATTTGTTAAACCGATTCCTTGACCACCCGAGGCATAATAGAAATCATCGCCATCATTATCAATTAATATTCCCAAGGCTAAATCATGACCTTCACCTTGAGAAGGGCCTAAACGAGAATAATAAAAGTCGTCACCACAAGAATCCACCAAAATTCCAATTGCTAAATGAATTCCTGCTCCTTGAGCATATTCGGTGGCATAATATTTATCATTTCCTTTTCTATCATATAGCATTCCTAGAGAATACCAATAACCACATCCTTGGGTGAAGACATCGCCATTATAAAAATCATTTCCAGCCATATCACACAGAAACCCAATTCCACCGCTTGCTTCTGGTCGAAAACCCAGGGCAAAACCCTGAGAAAAGGAACGGTAATCATTCGGTAAAAGAGGAATATGCAAATATTTGCCACCAGCATAATACCCATCATTTCCTTCTAAATCGAATAAAAGCCCGTAACCAAAAGTAGAACCAAATCCTTGACCAAAATTATAAATCCGGTAATTATCATTTCCAGAAAAATCGATAAGCAATCCTATTCCATAAAAACCTGAACCGCAAGAAAAAGTTTTTCCTTGATAGATATCATCTCCCGCTTGGTCCCATAAAATCCCAACTCCCAAAATTCCCGAACCTAACGAAAAATCTTCTGCGCAATAAATATCATTTCCTGCTAAATCAAAAAGAAACCCACTTCCAATAATTCCGCTTGCCAAAGTAGCTATATTTTTGCCATAATAAAAATCATCACCTTCTAAATCAATAATTAAAGAAGAAAAATTTTCTATTGCTATTCCGCGATTTTTAACCGTGTAGTAATCATTGCCTCCGATATCAACAATTATTCGATAATCTTTATTATAATAATTATTCCTTTTACCGCCCAAAGCAATAGTAATACCGTTGAGATTTATTTCTTCAAAATCTTTCTCCCAAGAAAAGTCTTTCAGCTCCCTCAAAAACTTCTCCACACCCAAAAGATAGGCTAAATTAGCCCGATATAAATCTATCATTTCAACTTTCCTTAAAATTCCAAATAAAGTTTCTAATTCAATTTCTTTAGTAGTATCGTAAAAGATCTCATATTCTTTTAAAATCACTCCTCTTAAATAATCGTCTTCGCTAGCTTCTTCATCAGAAAATAGATAAGGAATTTCAGCAAGTAATGTATGAATTTCCTTTTCTTTTAATTTACTTAAAGCCTTCTTGTAATAACTATCACCCACAAGAAAGGCAGCAATTAAATAAAAAAGGTACTCCTTTTCTATTGTTCTTTTTTTAAGATTTGCTACTTGGTTTTCAATTTCTCTTTTTATTTTCGCTATTTCTTTTTTTTCAGAAATCCCTATAAAATCTTTTCTTTTTAATTGATTTAACAGAAATAGATAAGTCTTAACAAGAGAATCCTTGTTGTTATTTAAAAAAAGAACATTTTCATCTAAGTATTTAGGAGTTTCTAAAGGTTTTTTAAAAAGAGAATCAATAATAAAAAGACGATAAATAGTATCAATTGCCCAGCGCTTTTCGTATCCCAATTCGTTCTCTTTTATTCCTAAAACTTCTAATCCCTTTTTTATATATTTTAAAGATAGTGAATCCAAACTCTGAGAAAAAAGAGAAAAAATAAATAAAAAAATCATAAAAAAAGAATAATAAAAAAATATTTTAAGTCAATTTAGTTAAATATGAAATTCAATTATGTCCCCATCTTTTAGGATATGGTTTTTTTCCACTCTTTGACCAAATAAATTTTTATTATCCCATAAACGAGCGTATTTAAGATTTCGAGCAAAATCTTTATGAAGGGCTTCAGCGGCATCAAGAACATTAGAATTTTTCTTTAAAATAATCGGTTCTTCTAATTCCGGCGGCTTGCCGGGTGGCTTAGTATATACTCTAATAATCTCTAAACTTTCAAATAATAGTCTTTTCAAATCTTCGATATTTTTTTGTTCTTTTACCGAAATTGCCAGTATTCTCAATTGATCTAAAGGAGCATAATTTTTTAAAAATTCTAAAAAGAGGTTATATCTAAATTCACTATTTTCTTCATCTAATTTATTACCACAGAAAATTGTTTTTTTATAATTAGGTTCGCTTTCTCTAAAAATGTTAATTCTCCCTTCCTCAATAATTTTAAAATTCTTTTCTGCCTCTTCTAATAATGAATCTTGACTTAAATCAAAGAGATATAAAAGGGCATCAGCCGTTCTTAAAACATGAAAATACCACGGAGCTAAATTCTCTTTTAATGGTGGACAATCAATTAATTGAATTTGAATATTTTCATATCTCATCATCCCAGCAATAGGAATTGTAGTAGTAAAAGGATAATCGGCAACTTCCGTATTGGCATTAGTTAAAAGTCTTACCAAAGAGGATTTTCCCGAGTTAGGGCTACCGAAAACAGCAATCTGACCGGCTCCTTGTTTTTCAAAATGATACCAAACCGTGCGACTTACTTTCGGTTTTTTGGTCAGTTCTTTTCGCAATTTAGAAATTTTTGTTTTGATTTCTTTTTGTAATTTTTCCGTTCCTTTATGCTTAGGAACGATTGCTAACATCTCTTTTAAATAATAAAGTTTCTCTTCTATCGTTTTAGCTTGTCGATATTTCTCCTCTACTTCAAAATACTGAGGCGGCAGATTCGCTGGCATATTTCATTTTATCAAAAATTTTAAAAAGAGTCAAGATATATTTCGAAAAAAATACTTAAAAACTAATTATTCCTAAAGAAACTTATTTTAGTAAATCATTTTCTAATTTTAAAAATTTCCATTTCCGGGGGCGATGTTTTATAAACTAACTGAAAGTATTGGGAATAAATTTTTAATACTGGTAGTAAATATCTTTGAGAAGTTAAAGTCCAATAAAAATTATCGTACAAAAGGTAGTCCGCTTTATTTTCTAATATTTCTTTCAACACTTCTTGAGGATTAGAAGAAAATTTATAGAGAAGGGATTTTCTTCTTGAGATAAAATAAGTAAATTCGGGTTTACGAGAAATTATAATCGCTTTTTCTTCAGTATTCTCTTTTAACCACTCCAAGGCTTTAAAATAATTCTGCCAATCCAGTGAATAACCGGCATATTTATCGCCAGAAAAATTTTTTATTAGGTTAGGTAAATTTTCTTTTATCCTTTGAAAATCTCTTATCAAATAAAAAAGAAAGATAAGAAAAAATAAGGGATAAATAAGAAAAGAGAGCTTATATTTCATAAAAATCTTTTCGCTACCTATAAAAATAAGGTAAAGAAAAAAGATGAAAAAGGGAAAAAGGAATCGCTCGCTGGACCAGACTTCGGGCCAAGAAAATATAACCAATGAAGAGAAAAGGAAATAATAAAAAATCAATTTATTTAAAGGTTTTTTATCTTTCATAAAAGTAAAAAGAGCAACCAATATTAAAAAAATTGTTAAAGAACCTATTATAACTTGCCAACTTATTGGCGGAAATTCATTAAGATAAAAGAGTTGAGGAATGATAACAAAATTATAAAAATAAAAATTTTTAAATACTCGACTAAGATATCCTGAAAAATTAATATTCCCTAATTCTGGTTGATAAGGATCTTTTTGCAAAAATTGTTGTAAATAACTACTCTTTGGTGTTACTTTTCTATTTCTTATTTCCCAAGGAAAAAAAGTAATCAAAAATAGTGTTAAAGCGATTATTAATAATTTATATTTTCTTTTTTCAAAGAAATAAAGAAAAATTGCCAAAAGAAGGGCAATTCCAGCAGTCCGAATAAAAAAAGTGAAAATAGCAGAAAGAAGAAAGAGAATGAAGAATTTAAAATCTTTTCTTTTTTCGTATAAAATAAAAAGATAATAGGTTAAAAGAGAAAAAAAGATAAAGGGCGGCTCAGAAAGAAGAACGTGGGAGTTTTCAATTACCCAAGGAGAAAAGAAAAAAAGAACAATCAAAGGAATTTGCCATTTTGTTTCTTGAAAAATTTTCTTTACTAAGAAAAAAGAACCGATAAAAAAAAGTAAAGGTAAAAAATTTAAAAATAATGAATACTCACCAAAGATCAACAAAAAAGGGATAATCAGTAAAGGAAAACCAAAAGGATATTGGGTATGGGGCTTTTCCTCAGGATGCCATAAATCCCTATAACCTTTAAAACTTATTAAAGAACGAGCTAATAAAAGATAATGAATATTATCCCCACCCAAAGCAGGCTTTGGGTCATAAGCAAGAATTGCCAATAAAAGAAAAATTAGGAGTAAAATAAAAAAAGTTTTCTTTTTATCAATATTGATAAAGATTTTACTTGTTTTCTTGTTTTGCTTATTTTTTCTCATTTTTCTAAAGGAACTTCTGAGATATAAACTTTATCTAAATCTCCTCTGGCGTTAAAAATAAAAATTACCTGCCAACCAGCAATGTCTATTGGATTAGGCTTAAAGGCAAAGTAGCGCATTAAATATTTTTTATTTAAGGAATCATAAGCAAAAAATTTAAATTCAAAATTACTTTCTTCAGGAATAGAAAAAAATTTTTCACAGAGTTGTTTTAGATAGTTAAGATTTTTTATAAAATAACAATGCCATTTTTTTATTTTCTCATTCTTTATTTCATTAATCACGATAAAATTATCTTCATAACCATTTAAAACTACTTTCCTTTCTGCTTCTTTGAGATAATTCACACTACAGGTAAAAAAGAAAAGAAGAATTAGAAAAATTCTCATTTTCGATATAAATTATGATGATTATTGTTTAAATTTCAAGAATAATTGATTTTAGAAAGATTTTTCTTATAATAAAAAATAAAAATATGATTTTCATCATCGCATTTCTTTTTAATCAAGTCAACGAAGTTTGGCGATATTGTTATAATGGCAATAGAAACGATTTCGGTTATTTTATCTTGTTTGATAAAAATTATAACATTGTTGCCTGTGGCTTAACAGAAAGGGAAAGCGGTAATTATAATATTATTTTATTTAAAATTAATTCTCATGGACAATTGCAATGGATAAGAGAATTGGAAACACAGGAAAATGAAGGAGTTTCCGGAATAGCAATCGATGATGAAAATTCTATATATATTGTTGGTGCTACTTTTACTGATAGCAATAATTGGGATTATCTTATTATAAAATACGATTCCCTGGGTAATTTTTGTTGGCAGAAAACTTTTGGCGGAACAGGTTATGATTATGCTAGAAGTATCACAATAGATGAGTTTAATAATGTTTATATTACGGGAGTAATGGAATTTTCTTATTTTACTAATGTTGGAACTTATAAATTAAATAAAAATGGTGAAGTAGTTTGGTTTAGAAATCATTATGAGAATAATAGTTTAGCAAACCAAGGGGAAAAGATTATTTATGACAAAAGAGGAAATATTTTTATCACCGGTTCGGTAGATTTTTCTATCAGTGGAAGCGATATTTTAACCATCAAGTATGATACTTCTGGTAATTTTTATTGGTCAAAAATCTATTCAACAATTGATTATAATGAATGGGGTAAGATTATCGGTATTGATAGTAGTGGAAATGTGTTAGTAAGCGGTTATAATTACAATCCGGCAACCGGTGAAGATTGGGTATTATTAAAATACGACCAAAATGGTCGAACACTTTTCCAAAGAAGATATGGAAGACCTAATACCGATGATGAAACAAAAAGTATCGCCATTGATGAAAATAACAATTTTTATGTTACTGGTTTTATTAATTCCTATTTCGTCATTAATAAATTCAATACTACTGGTCAAACCATTTGGGAAAGAATGATTAATGGGGGTTATGGTAATAAAATTGTTTATTATCATAATTATCTTTATGCTACCGGTAGTAATAACGATATTTTAACAATAAAATGTGATAAAAATGGCAATGAAATCTGGCGGATAAGTGGCAATGTGGGATTTTTCAGCGAGGGGAATGATATTATTATCAGAGAGAATGAAATTTATGTTATTGGTACGGGGAACCAAGATATTTTAATTATCAAATATCAAGAAACCTCCGGTCTTCAAGAGAAGAAAAAAATCAAAGAAAAATTAAAATTTTTCGATATTTTGGGAAGAAAAATAAAGTTAAAGGAAAAATTTAAAACTCTTTTATCCCTTCTTTACCGGAGTTAATAACCTCTTGTATAAGTTCTTCAATCGGTTTTTTATCTTTATAAGTGAAAAATTTTATTAGCGAAGGTAGATTAAAACCGCAAACCAATTTTATATTCTCATTCTCCTTTTTCAATTCGGCGGCTGCTTGGGCACAACTACCATAAATTATATCAATAAAAATTATTATCTTTTTTTTGTTTAGTTTCTTAATCTCTTCAGCCAATTTATTTTTCAGTTCCTCAAAAGATAATCCCTCGTTGCTCAAAAAAACTGTATCGGTTAATGTTCCAAACATCTTTTCTAATAATTTCTGGTAGCCAAAGGCTAGTTGACTATGGGTTAAAACGACCGTGCCAATTTCACTCATCATTCAATATCGTCGGTTATAAATTGATCTACTTGTGGTTTTCCTAGTAATATTCTGTTCAACTCTTCGTAAAAGGTTTTTGCTGGATGATAACCCAAAATTTTAGAAAGGTGATTTTTAGCAATCACTTCACAAACTAAAGCAAGGTTTTTACCGGGGATAACGGGAATTCTAACAAGAGGAATTTTTACATTTAAAATCTCGGTATACTGATCTTCTAAACCTAATCTTTCGTAATCGGTATCTTTTTTGTATTTTACCAGTTCCACTACCACTTCAATCCTTTTCTGCACCCTTAAGGCGCGTACACCAAAGAGGCTATAAATATCAACAATTCCTACTCCGCGGATTTCAATATGATGTTGTAACTTAGGACTTTTGGCTGCACTATAACCCATTAAAATTCCTTCTCCTCTTCGTAAAATTCTAACCAAATCATCCGCTACTAAACGATGTCCTCGGGCTACTAAATCTAAAGCACATTCACTTTTACCAATTCCTGATTCACCAACAATTAACAATCCAATTCCATAAACATCAACTAAATCACCATGAACATAAGTCTCTGGTGCCAATTTGTAATCCAGATAAGAGGTGAGTCGATGAATAAAATAGGTCGTGGGTAGATTGGTTCTCAGAATCGGAACCTGGTATTTTTTACTATACTCAATAAAATCTTTTATTGCTTCATTTTCGTGAGTAAAAATAAAAACCGGTGGTTGAAATTTCATTACTCTTTCAACTGCCTCTTTTCGTTTCTTATCATCGAGGGTAGCTAAATAACCCACTTCGGTTTTACCCATTATCTGAATTCTTTCAAATAAAAAAATTTCCGTATATCCGGCTAATGCCAAACCTGGACGATTAGTATCAGGAGTAACTATCTCTCTTTCCTGCAAACCAGCATCACTAAGAAGTTCTAAATTTAGGTCTTCTCTTTTTTCGGAGTATAATTCAGCAACCTTTATCTTTTTGGTTATTACTTCTGTCATTTTCGTCTAACATTCTTCTCTACTAATTTCTCATGATGTTTTTTTAACTGAATAAGTAACTTATCAAATGTCTCATTTACTGCTACTCCCAGTTCCGGATTCTGTACCTTGGCATTAAGAATTCCGGTTTTTAATTTAACTTTTCCTTCACTAATAAAATAAAGGGAATCTTTGGAAAGAGCCAAGGTAAAATCCAATATTAAATTTTCAAACCTTTCAAACTTCTTTTTTTTCTTTTCAATTAAAGAAAATAAACTTTCGGGCACTTCAAAATGCCGAGCAGTAATATTTATTTTCATTTTTCCTCCTACTTTATAAAGGATAACCTATTTTTTAAAAAATGTCAATAATTTCTAAATTTTCTATTTGATTTTGGAATTTCCTTTATTATAATAATTGTATGTATTCCGAAAAGGTGATGGAACATTTTTTAAATCCTCGGAATGTTGGCGAAATTCCAGATGCCGATGGTATTGGAGAAGTAGGGAATCCGATTTGTGGTGATATGATGACTTTTTATATTAAGGTAAAAGATAATATTTTAATAGATGTAAAATATAAAACCTTTGGTTGTGGTGCAGCAATTGCTGTCGCCAGTATGGTTTCAGAAATGGCAAAAGGGAAAACAATTGAAGAAGCCTTAAAGATAACTAATGAAATGGTGGCTAAAGAACTTGGTGGTCTGCCGCCTCATAAAATGCATTGCTCTAATTTAGGAGCCGATGCTTTACATAAAGCAATTGAAGATTATTTAAAAAAGAAGGGAAAAAATGAAAGAAAAGAATAATTGCCATTGCCCTTTTTGTAATCAGGAATTAGCCAAGGGAAAAATATTTTGTAAATCTTGTAAGATTGAGTTCAAAAAATGTCCCCATTGTGAAAAACTTATCCCCCATTTAGCAAAGGAATGTCCTTATTGTCATTACCAATTTTAAATCAATTTGGGAATCAATAAGAAAACCTTCGGTGTTGGGTAATATTTCATTATTATTTTATTCTCATATTTTGCTTGAAAGATAATTATTAAAACCCCAAGCGGTAAAAGAAAAAAACCTAAAGCCGAAGAAAAAGTAAAAGGAATGCTTATTAATTGAATTAAAGTTGCTAAATATCGTGGCTGAGTGATTTTTTTATAAATTATTTTTTTAGACAAATCGGGCAAAGAACTTGTTAAAGCAATCAAAAGGGTAATTATCCGTAATAAGGTGCCAATAAAAAAGATAATTAAACCAAAGATATTTATCCCTGGTTTCAAAAATTCTAATTGAGAAAAATGGCGATAGCAATAATCCACACCATTAAGAATTAAAAAAGGGTAAAAATATAGAGAGTAGATAATCCTTAAACCTTGATGGTAAGACACGATCCCTGATTGAAAAAAGGGAGAAGAAAAATAGTACTCAATAATCATCCAATAGGTAAGGGTAATAAAAAAGATTGTGGGGATTAAAACACCTTGATTAAGGGAAGAAGCAAAAAGATTTTTAAAAAAATGGAAGAAATAAATAAAAAGAAAAAGACACCACAAGAATCTTCCCCACTTTAATTTTTTGTTAAATTTCATTTAAAATTTACCTCCTCTTAACCTCTCAGTAATTTTGAAATACTCGCCTCTTAGGAAATCTTCGTCTTCTAAAATTTTCAGAAGAAAATCTTTATTAGTTTTTACTCCGCTAATTTCCGTTTCCTTTAAAGCGTTAATCAATCTAATTCTTGCTTCTTCTCGATCTTTACCCCAAGCAATATATTTTGCTAATAAAGAATCATAATAAGGAGGAATAATATACTTTTCATAGATATGGGTATCAATTCTCAAAAAGGGATAAAAGGGCAAATAAAGTTTCTCGATTTTACCAGGAGAGGGAATAAAATTATTATCTGGATCACTGGCGCTTATTCGTGCCTCAATAGCAAAACCATTTCCATCAATAATTTTGGAAGTTAGATTTCGACCATCAGCAATTTTTATTTGTTCTTTTACTAAATCTATACCGGTAATCATTTCGGTTACGGGATGTTCTACTTGAATTCGGGTATTTACTTCCATAAAATAGAAATCATCATAATAAAGAAATTCCAAAGTTCCGGCACTCCGGTATTTTATTTCGGAACAGAAATTTAATATCTTCTCTTGTACTTCCCTAATTTTTTCCAGAGGAATATTCAAAACCGGACTTTTTTCAATTATCTTTTGATGACGAAATTGAATTGTACAATCTCGTGGCGGAAATACCCAAACACCACCTTTACCATCGCCTAAAATTTGGAATTCAATATGCCTTACCGGATTTAAATATTTTTCGATATAAATTCGATCATCTAAAAAGGCATTTTTTGCCTCTAATTTTACCGTATCAAAATTATTTAAAAGTTCTTCTTCATTATGAATCAACTTCATACCTTTACCACCGCCTCCAGCCGCGGCTTTTAAAAGTATTGGATAACCAATTTCCTTAGCAATTTTTTTGGCTTCCTTTTCATCTTTTAATGCCTCTTCGGAACCAGGAATTATTTTTAAATCATATTTTTTTGCCATTTTCTTAGCAAACAACTTGTCACCAAATAGTCTGATAGTTTCCGAAGTAGGACCAATAAAAATTATTTTCATTTCTTCACAAGCATCGGCAAAATCCGGTGATTCTGCTAAAAAACCGTAACCCGGATGAACAGCATCCGAATTGGTAATCTCGCAGGTTGAAAGAATTCGAGAAGCAATAAGATAACTCTCTTGTGGCGGCCCTTTACCGATACAAACTTTTTCATCCGCCAATCTTACTCCTAAACTCTCTTTGTCAGCCTCGGAATAAACAATTACCGTTTTTAGTCCCAATTCCTTACAAGCCCGAATAATCCTTACCGCAATCTCTCCTCGATTAGCAATCAATACTTTTTTTATCATAAAACCCTTTCCACATAACTATTTGTCCTTGTATCAACTCTCACATAATCGCCAACCTCCACAAAGAAAGGAACATCGATCACTAAACCGGTAGAAAGTTTTGCTGGTTTAGAAGAACCCGACATAGTATCCCCTTTAAAGGATGCCTGAGTTTCGACTACTTGTAAAACTACAAAAGTGGGCACTTCAATATTTACCGGTTTTCCTTGAAGATAGAGAATAGTTATTTCCAAATTCTCGGTAAGGTAGTAAATCCGATCACCGAGCACTTCTTTGGGAAAAGAGATTGTCTCATAGGATTCTAAATCCATAAAGTAATAATTCTCTCCTTCGGAGTAAAGAAACTGACCTTTTTTTCTATCTACTTCAATCTCTTCAAAGGTCTCGTCCGAATCAAAATTCTTCTCAATAACTTGACCGGTTGATAGATTTTTCAATTTAGTCCTAACAAAAGCCCTTCTTTGGGCAATTTTTACCCGCTGATATTCTATTACTTGGTAATAACCATCTTCTAATTTAATAATTGTTCCAAAACGGAAATCATTTGGTGTAATCATCTTCACCTCCTTTTTATAAAACTATAAGATTTTTCTCGCTTTGAGAAAGATAAACAAGTTCGTCTTCCTTAAAGAGAATTAAATCCTCAATCCGTACACCTCCAATATTAGGAAGATAAATACCCGGTTCAATAGTAAAAATCATATTTGGCTTTATTCTATCTTTAGAAAGAAAAGAAAGCCAAGGCTTTTCGTGAACTTCTAAACCAACCCCATGTCCTAAACCATGACCAAAATATTCGCCATAGCCTTTATCTTTTATATAACTCCTTGCTTGAAAATCAACCTCTTTGGTTTTGAATTTTTTATTTGTTTTTAGAAAATCAATCGCTCTTTTCTGAGCATCCCAAACAATCTGATAAACCTTTTTAAGTTCGCTATCAACATTTCCTAAAAATATTGTTCGGGTCATATCTGAACAATAACCCTGATATTTTGCGCCAATATCAATCACAATTGCTTCACCAAAGGCTATTTTCTTATCACTCGCCCTTGCGTGTGGCAATGCCGAATTCGCTCCACTGGCAACAATCACCGGAAAAGCAACTTCGCCTTCTTTTCTAAACTCATTCTCAATAAATAAGGCTAAATCCCTTTCCGTAATTCCTTCTTTTATCTCTTTTAATAATTTATTAAAAACTTCATCAGTGATCCTTGCTGCCTTACTTATCAATCTTATCTCTTCTTCGTCTTTAATTGCTCGCAATTCTTCTTTGATAAAATTAGCTAAAGGTAAAAGTTTTATTTTCTTTCTTTTTTTTCTAAAATAATCTAAAAGTTTAGTGTAATTATCAATATTAACGCTCTCCCTTTCTATTCCTAATTTTTTAATTTTTAAAACTTCTCGCGGTGGAGAGGTAAAAAAATTTTTTTTAATAATAATTATCTGGTCAGCCTTCACTTCCCTTTTGCTTTGGAGTTCATATCTAAAATCGGTATAAAAATATACTTTATCATCAAAAAATAAGAGATAACCATTGCTTCCTGTAAATCCGGAAAGATAACGAATGTTAACCAAATCGGTGACTAAAAAACCATCCAAATTCTTTTTAAAAATATATTCAAAGATTTTCTTTTGTCTTTTTTGATAAATTTCTTCCATTGGAATATTTTAAAGAAGAAACTTAATTAAGTCAATCAAATTGACATTGAGAGAAAATTGGCCTATATTTATTTTTGGTGGTGGGATGAGGCGGTCGCGGTGGGCTTTAGGCTCACTGAGGAAACTCCGGACTCGCGCCAACCCGGATACCTCGGGCAACCGAGGGCTATCTTGCCGAAAGGCAAGATAGACGGAAAGTGCCACAGAAACGCAAACCGCCAGCGGTCCCACTTTAGTGGGATGCGGGCAAGGGTGAAACAGTGCGGTAAGAGCGCACTACCTTGTCTCGCAAGGGACAAGGTGGGCAAACCCTATCCGGAGCAAGGTCAAATAAGGGGCGAGAGGTTGGTTGGCCCTCGTTTGAGCCCCGGGTAGACCGCGTCAGATAAATGACCGCCTAAAACAGAATCCGGGTTATCATCCCACCACCCCTATTGGAAATTTTTATAATTCTTTTATATCTTTTGGTTATATTTTGATCGCTCCAATCTCAAAAAATTTTTTTTCTCTTTGTTAAAAATTATCCGAATTTATACATTTTGATAACTTCTTTCACTCTCGGAATACCGCCATCCGCCACTGCTTTTAACTTACCATCAATTCATACCGCGCACTTGCTAAAAATACTATTTTAATAACCCATTTTTGTCATTCTTATGTTTCTCTACCTTATTGTTATCTTTTTAATAATAAATTTAAAACCTTTTTCGCTGTCCATAAACTCTAATCAAAACCAATACTTTAATAATTTTTAAACTAACAAAATAATGCTTCTAAGAAATCTATATGAAAAATTTTGTCATTCAATTCAATCTGCTTTGTCGCCTTCATTATGACATCCATAAATTTAAAAAGTACGCTAACCTTTTTATATACACTCAAATCAACTTTAATTAATTTAAATTCATCTACTCTATCCAAAATACCTAATAGCAGAGAGATTATTTATACCTTTCGTCGGAAATTTAATAATAGAAATTCTTATAAGATTATTAACCGCTTTCTTTTAGATCGCCATCTCTTTCCTTTTAAAATCATTGTTTCTAACTCTTGAAACTCTATCCCTGTAGCGCTTTCTGCTTTTCCTGCTTTGGTGTTTAAAAATGTGTTAATTAATTTATTGGCATTAAATTAAAAAATTGGGGTTATTTTTTATCATGCTTATTCTCCATCTACATACAATACAAAAAAGAGACTAAAAGGTTATCGCCTTTTTTCTTTTCTTTAGCAACAGAATTTATATATTTTTTACAAAAACAGCAAGTTAAGAGATTTGTAGTTGAAAAGGTATTAATTTATTGTTATCTATCATTTTCGGTTGGCAATAATTTCTGTCAGGATACTAATAATTTGACTTAATAAGTTTTTTAATTTTAATTAAAACTATGATAATTATTGATGGTTCTTATGGTGAAGGAGGCGGACAGATTTTGAGAACTTCTTTAAGCCTTTCGGCCTGTTTAAAAAAACCTTTTTTGATTAATAATATTCGAAAGGGAAGGTCAAAACCAGGTATTTTAGCCCAACATTTAACCGGAATAAATGCCGCGGCAAAAATCACTAATGCTATTGTTGAAGGTAATCAACTTTTCTCTCTCAATTTAAAATTTGTTCCCCAAACAATCATTGGGGGTGAGTATTATTTTAATGTCGCTGAAAAGAAAAAAAGTGCCGGCTCGGTTACTTTGGTTGTCCAAGCAATTTTGCCTATTCTCTTTTTTGCCTCTCAACCTTCCAAAGTAATTTTAGAGGGCGGTACCCATGTGCCTTTTAGTCCTCCTTATGATTATTTAGAAAATGTCCTTATTCCGACAATAAAGGAATTTTCCCTTTTCTGTAAAGTTAAAATTAAGAAATACGGCTTTTATCCGGTTGGCGGAGGTAGGATAATTTTAGAAGTAGAACCTTTTAAAAAAACTGATAAAAAGAGTGTGGAATTTTTGGAAAGAGGAAAATTGGTAAAAATGAAAATCATTTCTAAAGTAGGAAAGTTGGATAAAAGTATTGCCCAAAGACAGGTAGATCGGGCTTACCATTACTTAAAAGACTTTAATCCCGAGATTGTTGTCGAAGAAGTTGAAAGCATTTCTCCAGGAACTTATACTTTTATTTTAGCCCAATTTGAAAAGATTGCTGCCGGGTTTTCTTCCTTAGGAGAGCTCGGCAAACCTGCCGAAAAAGTAGCCGAAGAAGCAGTAAATCAATTCTTCGAATATTATCACCATAATGGCGTGATAGATTACCATCTTGCTGACCAATTACCAGTTTTTATTGTTTTAACTAATATCTCCTGTCGCTATAAAACCAACAAAATAACTAACCATCTCAAAACTAATCTGTGGGTAATAAAAAATTTCCTACCACAAAAAAATATTTTTCTTAATGAAAAAGAGGGACTAATAGAAATTTATTAAATAACTACGGAGAGAAGAAAGTGGGGTGGCAAGGTTCAGGCAAATTAAAGGAGGGTCTATTTGTCTGGATGAAAATAAGGAGGTTATTTTTGAATAGGATACCTGAACCTTTTTCTTTCTTCTCTCCGTAGCTAAATTATTTATACTTAATACTATCGATCTCATTTGAAAAAATTATAATAAATTTTTTTAAAAAGTCAAATATTTTAAAAGTAAATGTGTTAAGACATGGTTACCAAATTAATAAGGGTGTTATGTTGAAGTTACTCAATAAGTTTTTTTGAAATAATAGGCATCCCAAAAAGAATTAAAAGAGTAAGAAAATCAAAAGGGGACGCCTATGTTTCTACACAAAAATTATGTAACAAAATGAATAAAAAGCAAGATTTAATTTAATAGTAAAAATGATATAAGAAATAAACAAAGATAGAAATATAAGCCAAATCAGTAGACAATATGGAGTTTCCCGAAAAATACCTTAAGAAAATGGATAAAAAGATATAAAGAAAAAGGAGAAAATGGACTTAAAGAACTCTCAAGAAAACCACCTAACTCACCTGACAGAACTCCTAAAGATATATAAAAACATAAACCTAATTTTGTTAAAACTAATTCTTTCCGATAAACAATATTTTGCCTTTAATACCTTTTTCAAGTAATTTGTTTTCAATAAAGAAATTTACATATTTCGGAAATTGTGTTTATTAAACACATACTCGAATCTGAAGAGTACTTACCTTAAATGCTTTATAACAGGTGCTCAAAGTCATACTTTATGCCCAAGGTTATACCTTTCTTTAACCACCCTTCTGGTATCTAAATGAATGAAAATTATTATAGATTATTACTTTCTCATCAAAAATATTGAAATAGAACTTTTCTTTTAAATCCTATTTTGTTATCCTTTTATTAGATGGTCCAATCAGGATAGTGCTACCTTCATAGATTTAATAACTCCTACCCAATTGTAAAAGATAAAATTATTATTATCCCCATTAATAAATCGATGTTTATTCCCGTTAATAAAATTATGATTATTATCCTTAATAAATTTATTGTTAATCCTTTTAACAATAGTTTTAACATTCCCAAAGAGTAGAGATACCCCC
>JBDRVE010000002.1:0-76439 GCA_039801725.1 candidate division WOR-3 bacterium
AAAGTAGTGCTCAAGAGATATTTAAAAGGACTAATTATTTACCTTTTAAAAGAAGAAAATACAACTCCTTTAATACCTCCTTTTCCAGTTTATTTCTTACCATTTCTTTCTTAATGAGATTTTCAACTTCTTGTAGTTTTCTTTTCTTTATCAATTTGTATGCTTTTCTTAGAAAGTTAAGATAACCTAAATAGAAGGTCTCTTGAATAGGATAATTCTTTAAAATTTCCTTTAACTTCTCTTCGTATTTTAAGAGTTCCTTCATCTGGTAATAATATTTATAAGTTGATTTTGGGTAATCACAACCGAAGTTGAAATAGTATTTAATAACCATTCTCTTTAATTTTCTCATAGGATAATACTAAAAAGGTCAATCCTTAATTTTTCCATAATCTCTTTATTTAAGCCTTTTGCTTCCCATTTACTTTCAGTAATCGCAACAAGTTTATAAAGCATAATACCCGAATATTTATTAGTAAGTCGCCAGATTTCCTTAACATAAGAGAAATAATATAGATATTGGGTAGGTATTGTATCTGGATGGGAATCCAAGATTGCCTTTATTTTGGTATCCAAGGAAGTGAGTTCCTGGTATTTTGGGATTACATTCTCAATCATCTGTTCTTTTAAGGCATCGTATCTTTTCTTATTAATTTCTGGTTCTAATTTAGCGATATATTTATTAATTCTTTGATAGGCGTTTCTTACCATAATATCCTCCTTTTTATATAAATTAAGTGGTGAAGGGCCATAGGCTCTTCTCCCTTACATATATATAACGGAAAAGAGTGGCAAAAGGTTACCACTTTTTTTAATTCATTTTGCGACAAATTACAAAAACCATTTATTATTTACTTTTATAATATTTTGACAAAAAGATAGAGATAATTAAAATTATAGCGAAATTGAAAGGAATTTTATATTCTATATATAAAAAGATATGGCGGAAAAGGAGATAAAGCCATTCTGGAATAAAGAACCTACGGAAGTTTTGAAAGAACTCAATACAGATAACGAAGGTCTCACGAGTGTTGAAGCAGCCCAACGTATTAAGATATATGGTCCCAATGTTTTAAAGCCTTCAAAAAGACTTACCACTCTTTCTCTTTTTCTTTCCCAATTTAAAAGTCCGATTATTATTCTTCTTATTCTTGCAGTTATTTTATCTTTTTTTCTTAAAGAATTTACCGATGCGATAATAATCCTCATAATTGTCATCGCCAGCGGTATACTTAGTTTTATTCAAGAGAAGAATGCCCAAGATGTGATTGCCAAACTTCTCGCTATTGTCCAAGTAAAAACCAAAGTCTTGCGTGATAAAAAGCCGGTTGAAATTCCGGTAGAAGATGTTGTTCCTGGTGATATTGTCCTTCTTGGTGCGGGTGATATTGTTCCTGGTGACTGTTTAGTTTTGCAATCTAAAGATCTTTTTGTTAATGAAGCAATCCTAACCGGTGAAACATTTCCGGTAGAAAAGGAACCAGGTATTATTCCAGCCGATACACCGTTAGCCCACCGTACCAATTCATTATTTATGGGTACTCACATTGTTAGCGGAAGTGCCCAAGCATTGGTTGTCTATACTGGTCGTTCCACCGAATTTGGTAAGGTTTCCGAGCGTTTAAAGCTCAAACCTCCGGAAACGGAATTTCAAAGAGGAGTTAATAGGTTTGGTTTCTTTTTAATGGAAGTAACTTCTTTGTTCGTTATTATAATCTTTGGTATGAATGTTTATTTGAAAAAACCGGTGCTCGATTCTTTTCTTTTTGCTTTGGCACTGGCAATTGGCTTTACTCCTCAACTCTTGCCGGCAATCATAAGCATCAATTTAGCGCATGGTGCCAAAGGAATGGCAAAAAAGAAGGTTATTGTCAAAAAACTTGCTTCGATAGAAAATTTTGGCAGTATGAATATTCTCTGTTCGGATAAAACTGGTACCTTGACAGAAGGGATGGTTCAAGTAAAAAAGGCAATTGATATTGAAGGTAGAGAAAGTGAAAAAGTTCTTTTTTATGCGTATCTTAACGCCTTTTATCAAACGGGATTAAAAAATCCTATTGATGAAGCCATATTGAATTTTAAAAAATTTTCTCTTGCCAGTTGTAAAAAACTGGATGAAGTTCCTTATGATTTTACTCGCAAACGGTTAAGTATCTTGGTACAAATAGAAAATGAAGTGATAATGATTACCAAAGGAGCAATTTCTAATATTTTAGAAATTTGCTCAAAAGCGGAGATGTCGGATGGAAAGATTGTTGAGATTAGCACGGTTTATCCCCTTATTGAAGAACGTCTAAATGAATTTAACAGAAATAGTTTTCGTTTTCTCGGTATTGCCTATCGGAAAATGAACGAAGATAGAACTATTTCCCAAAAAGATGAAACAGGTATGATTTTTCTTGGTTTTCTTGCTTTTTTCGATCCGCCTAAAAAGGATGTTGCCCAAACTATAAGGAAGTTAAACAGATTAGGGCTCTCTCTGAAAATTATAACTGGCGACAATAAGCAGGTGGCGATAAATGTTGCTAAACAGATTGGATTAAAAGAACCGAAGGTCCTAACCGGTAAAGAACTTCAGCAGATAGTAGATGAGGCATTGCTGGTAATAGCGCCGGATATTAACATTTTCGCCGAAGTGGAGCCCAGTCATAAAGAACGGATTGTGTTAGCTCTTAAAAAACTGGGGAATGTTGTTGGCTATATGGGCGATGGTATAAATGACATATCAGCACTGCACACTGCCGATGTTGGTATATCTGTAGATAGTGCAGTGGATGCTGCCAAGGAAGCAGCCGATATTGTTCTTTTGGAAAAAGACCTCAACGTATTATTAGAGGGTGTGCATCACGGTCGTTTAACCTTTGCCAATACACTAAAATATATTTTTATGGCAACAAGTGCTAATTTCGGTAATATGTTCAGTATGGCAGGAGTTTCTTTATTTTTACCCTTTCTTCCGCTCTTACCCAAACAGGTTTTACTTACCAATCTTTTGACCGATTTTCCCGAAATGACTATTGCTACTGATAATGTGGATAAGGAAATGATTGAAACTCCTCAACGTTGGAATATAAACTTTATCCGTCGGTTTATGATTATTTTTGGTTTGATAAGTTCAATCTTTGATTATCTCACTTTTGGAGTCCTTCTCTTTCTTCTTCACGCATCAACCGAACAATTTCGTACTGGTTGGTTTGTGAAATCGGTTGTATCAGCAGCACTTATTGTGCTTGTTATAAGGAGCCGTAGACCTTTCTTTAAAAGTTTGCCGGGAAGATATCTCTTGTTGGCAACCAGTTTAATTATGTTGCTAACCATTATCCTGCCTTGGTTGCCGATTGGGAAACTTTTTGGTTTTGTCGGTTTACCAATTTCTTTTATTTTTGTCTCATTTATTATACTGGCTCTTTATGTGATTACTGCCGAAATAACAAAATACCTTTTCTATCGAAAGATAAACAAAATTTGATATTATTACTTCTTATTGACTTTTCAATATTTTGTATTATATTTTATAAAATACAATATATTGATTATGAGATGTCCTAATTGTAATGTTGATAACGACCGGGTGATTGATTCGAGGCCGGTGTTGAATGGTGAGGCGATTAGAAGAAGGCGGGAGTGTTTGAATTGTGGCCAGCGGTTTACTACTTTTGAATATATTGAACAGATTCCGTTAATGGTAATAAAGTCGGATGGTCGAAGAGAGCCTTATAATCGAGAAAAATTAATTAAAGGAATTGTTTTGGCTTGTCGGAAGAGACCGATTTCTCAAGAGAAGATTCAGGAGATCGTTAATTTAATTGAAAAAGAAATGATTGATAATAATCAATTAGAAGTAGAATCCAAATATTTGGGCGAAAGGGTTTTAGATTATTTAAAAAGAATTGATGAGGTTGCTTATGTAAGATTTGCTTCGGTATATAAAAATTTTCAAAATATTGATGAATTTATTAAAGAAATTAAAAAGATGAAAAAGGAGGAAGAAGATGGCAAAAGTTAAAAATAGTATTATCTATGTTGAGAAAAAGGATAAGAGAAAAGAATTTTTTTCTCATAACAAAATTTTCCAAAGTATTTATAATGCTGGCTGCGAAGTTGGTCAGTTTGACAAAGAATTTTTTAAAAGATTAACAAAAGAGATTGTCAAATTATTAAGGAATGAAAACGGTGATAACGGGGTTATTGATACTGAAACGATTAGCGAAACAATAAAAAGAGTTTTGAGTCATTATGGTTATTACGAAATCCTTAAGGCTTATAATGATTTTTATAAGCGAAAACTATTTCTAAAAGAAACTGTCCAAACTGAATTTTCTTTTGTTAAAGAAGTAAAAGAGTCAACCGATTTTGCTTTATTTGTCCAAACTTCGCAAGAATTAATCGAAAAATGGGATAGAAATAAAATTGTCAAGGCATTAATTCGTGAGACCGCTTTAGATGAAGAGACAGCAAATACGATCGCTTTAGAAGTAGAGGATTTTATAAAAAAAGCCCAACCAAAGGTAATCACAAGTAATTTAATCCGAGAACTGGTCAATGCTAAATTAATTGAAAAAGGTTTGTTTGAAATTAGAAAGAGACATCAAAGATTAGGAATTCCTTTGTATGATGTTGAAAGGATTTTATTTTATCGAAATAAAGAGAACGCCAATACTCCTCATTGTCCTGAGGGGACCAATCTTACTTTAGCCGAAGCAATCAATAAACAGTATGCTTTAGAAGTTGTTTATAGTGCTGATGTTGCCGAAGCCCATATTCGTGGCGATATTCATATTCACGATTTAGGGTTTATCAACCGACCCTATTGTTCGGGGCAATCGGTAGAGTATGTGAAAAAATTTGGACTTTCTTTACCGGGTGCTTTATCTATTGCCAAACCTGCTAAACATCCGGAAACCCTTTTAGCCCATATGGTAAAATTTTCTGCTGCTTTACAAGGTCATTTTGCGGGTGCGATTGGTTGGGATGCGGTAAATATTTTTTTTGCTCCCTTTTTAGTAGGAATGTCCGATAAAGATTTATATCAACTTGCGCAAATGCTTATTTTTGAATATTCCCAACAAAATGTTGCTCGGGGAGGACAGGCAATATTTTCTGATTTAAATCTTTATTGGGAAATTCCCAAACATTTTGAAAATACACCGGCTATTGGTCCGGGTGGAGAGTATACTGGTAAAACTTACAAAGATTATTTAAAAGAAGCTCAAAGGTTTTTAAAAGCAATCTTTTATGTCTATTTAGATGGTGATGGTAGTGGTCGACCTTTCTTTTTCCCTAAGCCTCTTGTTCATATTACTGAAAGGTTTTTCCAAACGGAAGGTTATGAAGAGTTTTTATATTTAATTTCAGAAGTCGCGAGCGAAAAAGGAAATACCTATTTTGTTTTTGACCGGGGAGAAACCGCAAAAATTTCTGAATGTTGTCGCTTAGCTTTTAAATTAGATGAAAACGATCTAAAAGATGCTATGCAGCCTTGGAAAATGCGTTATTGTGCTCTTCAAAATGTTACTTTAAATTTACCAAGAATCGCTTATTTGGCTAATCATAATGATGAAATACTTTTTAACAAAATAAAAGAGTTTTTTGAATTAGCGATCAAAGCTCATATTCAAAAAAGGAATTTCTTAGAAAATCTATTAAGATTGAAAGATGAAGGACCTTTGGCTTTATTGGCAATGGAACGAGATGGAGAACCTTATCTAAGGATGTACCGAGTTACTTATCTCATTGGAATTCTGGGATTAAATGAGTTGGTCCAGTATCATTTAGGAAAAGAATTGGCAGAGGATGACGAAGCTTTTAAATTTGGTCTAAAAGTAATCGCTTATCTTAAATTCCTTTGTGATAGGTATTCTAAAATTTTTAATATGCGTTTTGTTTTGGAACAGACACCGGCCGAGAGTTGTGCCTATCGTCTTGCCAAGTTAGATATGGAATATTATCCCAACCAAGCAAAAATGGTTGTCAAGGGAAGTATTTCCAAGGATAGTGTTTACTATACTAATTCTACTTATTTAAATATCAGCGCACCAATTCCGCCAATGGAAAGAGTTTACAAAGAAGGTAAATTTCACGACCTAATTGAAGCCGGTGCTTTAACCCATATTTGGTTAGCCGATACCAAACCACCAAAAGAAAGTATTGCTAACTTTGTAATTAAAACCTTTCACTATACTCGAAACGCTCAAATTGCTTTTTCACCGGAGTTTACTACTTGTAATACCTGTTTAAAAACTTCTCGGGGATTACGTCAAGTTTGTCCTTATTGTCAATCCAAAAATGTGGACCACATAACCAGAGTAACCGGTTACTTTTCTCGGGTTTCTGCTTGGAATAAAGGCAAAAAACAGGAATTAAAAGATCGCTATAAGGGAGCAGAAATTATTTAAATAGCGAATAGCGTAAGATAAATCCCAAAAAAACAATCGAAATCATTGACATCAATTTAATTAAAATATTAAGAGAAGGACCAGCAGCATCTTTAAAGGGATCGCCGACAGTATCACCTACTACCGCGGCTTTATGAGCAGAAGAGCCTTTGCCGCCAAAATTTCCCTTTTCGATATATTTCTTGGCATTATCCCAAGAGGCACCAGCATTTGCCATCATTACCGCACAAACAAAACCAGCAGTTAAGGCACCCGCTAAAAGACCGCAAACTCCTTCGACTCCCAAAAAAATACCAACAAGAATTGGTGCGATAATTGCTAATAAAGCGGGCAAAATCATTTCTTTTTGGGCTGCTCTGGTACAGATACCTACCGCCTTGCCATAATCCGGTTTTGCTTTTCCTTCTAATAAACCGATAATTTCCCGAAATTGTCGTCTCACTTCTTCAACAATTTTCTGTGCTGCTCGGCCAACTGCTTTCATAATCAAAGAAGCAAAAGCATAAGGGAGCATTGCTCCCAAAAATAATCCGGCGATTAACCGAGGGTTTAAAAGAAATAAATCTAATATTTTTTTACCTTCGCTAACAATCTTTACTTCTTCGCGATAAGAAGCAATTAATGCTAAAGCAGTTAATGCTGCTGAACCAATAGCAAAACCTTTACCTGTCGCAGCTGTCGTATTCCCTAAAGCATCTAAAGCATCGGTTCTTTCTCTTACATAAGGTGGTTGGTGAGACATCTGGGCATTGCCACCAGCATTATCAGCTACCGGACCATAAGCATCGCTAGCCAACGTTATTCCTAAAGTAGAAAGCATACTAACTGCCGAAATTCCGATTCCGTAAAGTCCTAAAGAAAAATTATAAAAACCACCGCTTAAATAAAAACTACAGATTACTCCACAAGCAACAATAATTACAATCGCTAAAGTAGACAACATCCCTACTGAAATGCCTTCAATAATTACCGTTGCTGGCGAAGCTGTGGCTGCCGAGGCTAAACTACGAGTAGGTAAATAAGCATCGGAAGTAAAAAATTCAGTAAAGAAACCAATACCAATACCTACTAATAAACCAGCAAGAACTGCCCAATAAATATTTATATATTCATTGCCCAAAACTGATTTTACAGCAAAATAAGAGAATAAAGCAACAAGGAAAGTGGCTAAATAGATTCCTCTTCTTAAAGCACTGAGTAAAGCTAACTGATTTGCTTCTTCTCCTGTTCGGACAAGAAAATAACCAACAATCGAAGAAACGGTTCCAATTCCCGCAATAACGAGAGGTAATAACACTCCGTTCTCTTTTAATCCAGCAGCAACTGATAAAGCCATTGTTGCTACTATAGAGCCAACATAAGATTCATACAGATCGGCGCCCATTCCAGCAATATCACCAACATTATCGCCAACATTATCGGCAATTACTGCTGGATTTCTTGGATCATCTTCAGGAATTCCAGCTTCTACTTTTCCAACTAAATCAGCACCCACATCAGCAGCTTTTGTGTAAATTCCTCCACCAACCCTGGCAAAAAGTGCTTGAGAGGAAGCACCAATTCCGAATCCCAGCATAGTGGAGGTAATTTTTTCCATCCGAATTGTAATTTCTAAAGATTGATAGACTTTAGAAAGAATAAAATACCAAATCGCTAAATCTAATAAAGCAAGTCCGACGACCACTAAACCCATTACCATTCCGGCAGAAAAGGCGATCCTTAATCCAGCATTTAATGATCTTTTACAGGCATTAGTTGTTCTTGCTGAAGAACGAACACCGATTGACATTCCAATAAATCCTGATAAACCGGAGAAGAAGCCACCGGTGATAAAAGCAAAGGGAACAAATATCGGTAACATTTTATTTAAAGCCAAATAAAGCAATATAATGAAAAGAACTACGAAATAAATACTAACCACTTGATATTGTCTTTTTAAATAGGCGGTGGCACCTTCCTTTACGGCTTCGGCGATTTTGCGCATTTCGGGTTCGCCTTCGTTTTCTTTAAAGATTTTGAAAATTAAAAAAATTACAAATAAAATTGCGATAATTGAACTTATTGGTGCAAAATAGTACCAGGTATTCATAGTTTTTATTATAATAATTTATTGAATTTTTTGCAAATATTTTCTATAATTTGTTATGAAAATTTTCTTAATAATTTCATTTTTGTTTAATTTAGAATATCAAGAGTCTTCTAACGGTTTGGTTCCTCCTACCTTAGAAGGTGGCAGATTGGAAATAGAAATGGTTGACATTAATTTTGATGGCAATTTAGATTTAATTTCTATTGGTGACCATGGTTCTCCTTATATCAATACTGATCAACACGGCATTATGGTGTGGTTTGGCGATGGTCGAGGAAATTGGCAGGTTTATATGAATGGTGATTTTGGTTATGGAGGGATTGCCTATGGTGATGTGAATAATGATGGTTTTTTAGATGTTGGCTATGGGATGCATCACAATTATTCAAGGAATGATTTTGGTGACCAGTTATTAGAGGTGGCTTTGGGAGATGGAACAGGCAGAAATTGGATTCCTTGGGATGATAGTTTGGCAACCCATGGTCAAGATTGGGGAATGTTTTGTGTTGATTTTGCTGATGTTAATAATGATGGGCTTTTAGATATCGGTGCTAATTCTTTTGGTGCCGATGACGGAATTCATATTTATTTAAATTTGGGTAATGGAACTTGGCGAAGAAGTTTTGGTTTTATCGGTGGCAATTCCAATATGGATTTCGTCTTTGGTGATATTAATAAAGATGGTAATATAGATTTTGCGGTTGCTCATCAATATGGTAGTGTCTATTTTGGAGACGGAACTGGTAATTTTGTTTTAGCCCACCGTAATTTACCTTCTCCAGGGCTTGTTGGTTATTATAGTGTATCTTTAAGCGATGTAGATAATGACGGTGGTATGGATTTAGGATTTATTAATCCGCAAGGTGGTATTGAAGTTTGGATTTTTAATGAAGAAGGAGATAGTTGGGAAAATTTTTCTGGCAATTTACCATCTTCGGGTTCTTATCAGAGAATACAACTTTTTGATATGAATTGCGACGGTTTTATTGATGTTATTGCCCAAGGTAATGGAGTTTTGAAAATATATTTAGGTAATGGCAGAGGCAATTGGCAGGAAACAGTAACGATTAATACTCCCTCTCCGGGAACCGGACAAGAATTAAAAGTCGGTGGCGATTGTGACCATAATGGTTATCCGGATATAATTTTAGTAACGCGAGAAGGAACTTGGCCCAATTATCGAAATCGGGCAAGATTTTTTAAAGAGACATCAATACCAGAAAATTTAAATATCTTTCCAGTTTTTCCTAAAGGTTATGAAATATTTCAACCTAATTCAGTTAATTTTATTAGGTGGCTCTCGGCTGTACCCAATCATCCCCAAAACCCCTCTTTTGTAAAAATTGAGTTTTCTGCTAATGGATCTAATGGACCTTTTATTACTCTTACCGATTCTTTTCCTAATACTGGTTTTTATCAATGGCAAATTCCCAATATTATAAGTAATAACTGCTATCTTAAGTTTACTTTATTTACTGCCACCGATACTGTTTCGGCATTAACTAACCGACCTTTCGCCATAGGTATCACTAGCGATATTAAAGATTATAAAGATGGTAAAATAAAAAGGAAAAATTTTGAAACGGCAAAGACTTTTAATATTACAGGTCAAGAGGTTAAAAAAAATCAGAAAAAAGGAATATATTTTGTTAAGGAAAATAAAAAGTTTAAAAAATTGGTTATTATCAAATAAATTAAATATTGATTTTTAGACAATTTATTTTTAAAATTAAATTAAAATGCTAGAAGATTTTTTAAATATTTTCGGTAATTCGTTGCAATTCGGTTTTATTTATTTTAGTAAAGATGGGGTTATAAAATTTGTTAATAAAAGTTTTGTTAATCTTTCTCAACTGTCAGAAAGTGATTTGATTAATAAAAATTGGTCAGAAATAATTGCCGAAGAAGATAAAAGATGGGTAGAGGAATTTTTTCGGGAAAATAAAAATAGAAATTTCTCCTTAGATTTTCGTATTAGAAAAAATTCTTTGCCAATTCGTTGTTTTTTTTCTCCGATTGAAAAGGAGAAAGAATTGATAGGGTATGTACTCACTCTTTTCACCCTGGAGAAAGAAAAAGAATTAGAACGAGAGATTGCCATTTCAACAAATATCTATCATGAGATTATGGAAAATGCTATTGATGGAATTTGTATCTTAAAGGATAACAAAATTATTTTAGCTAATCGCCGTCTAGAAGAACTTACTGGCTATTCGGTTGAGGAACTTAAAGATATTAGTATTTTAGATTTGATTAGTTCACCTGATAAAGAGAAAATAGCTCTAATAATTGAAAAACCGGAGAATATCTTTTCTCCCCTTCATTTTGGAGTAAAAATCATTAATAAAAATAAATTTGAAATTGATACGGAATTGAGAATTGTACCAATAACAAAAAATGGTCTTAATTCTTTAATTTTCTTTTTCCGAGATATAACTTATTTAAAAGAACTGGAAAAATTAAAAACTGATTATTTTGCAATGGTCTCCCATGATTTAAGAAGTCCACTCACCACTATTAAAGAAGCTGCTACTATTTTACAAGAAATGGTGAAAGATAAATTACCTAAAGAAGGCGAAAAATTTTTCAGCATTATTTTTGAAGAATTAATACGCCTTTTTCATTTAATTGACAACTTGATTGAAGTTTCTCGTTTAGAGATGGGAAAAATAAAATTGAATTTCCAACCTACCGATATTCACCAATTAATAAATAAAGTAATAGAACGTTTTAATATTTTTATCCAAAAGAAAAATATCAAAATTGAAAAAAAATATCATTCCTATCCTATAAAAGCAGAAATTGACCCCGACCGTTTTTCTTCAGTGATTAGTAATCTTTTAGATAATGCTATTAAGTATTCGCCAGAAAATGGTAAAATCACTATTATGACACAAAAAGTTGATCCCAATTCGACAATTTTAAAAGAAAAAAAATTAAAGGCTAATCTTTCTTATTTATTGATAGGAATTACTAATGAAGGTCCTGCGATTCCTAAGGAATATCAAGAAAAGATTTTTGATAAATTCGAAAGAGTTGAATTAAAACCAGGAATAAAAGGGATCGGGTTAGGGTTAACAATTGTTAAAAATATTATTAAATTACATAAAGGAGAAATTTGGGTGGAAAGTAGCCCCGAGAAAGGAACAACTTTTTATTTTTTAATACCATTAACTCCAAAATAATATGGAAGAAAAGAAATATAAAATACTATTAGTAGAAGACGAAGAAAACTTAAGAGAACTTTTAAAATATCAATTAGAAAATGCTGGTTACCAAGTTATCACAGCAAGCGATGGTCTTGAGGCATTGGATCTTGCGAGAAAAAATAAGGTAGATCTAATTATTTTAGATTTGATGCTTCCAAAACTTGATGGTTATACGGTTTGTCGACTTTTAAAATTTAGTGAACAGTATCGAAAGATTCCGCTCATTATGGCAACTGCTCGAACAAATCCCGAAGACAAAGAACGTGGATTGGAAATGGGCGCTGATTTTTATTTAACAAAACCATTAAATAGTCAGGAATTATTGGAAAAAATTAAGGAGCTTCTAAAACCAAAAGAAATTCCTAAAGAAACTTAAACCCTTTCGCTTCCCGTTATACTTTTCTCTTTCTGATAGAAAAATTAGCAATCATTAAAAGACAATTAGAATAAAAAGTTTTTGGTATTTTACTGATTTTAACGGTAGAGATAGTTTTTGGGATAACAAAAAATAAAAAAGTAAAGAGAGAAAATACTTGTTGCAATTTAATTAAAAATAGTGAAAAATTCTTGAAAGAAAAAAAATTTTTATTACACTTATTAGGTAAAAAGGAGAAAATAATGTTTAATTTCAAAGAGAAAAGGATAATTATTACCGGTGCCGGTCAAGGGATTGGAAAAGCAATTGCTAAAAAGTTTGCAGAATTTGAAGCCTTTATTGCCGTTTGCGATATTAATGAGGAAAATGCTCAACTAACCGCTAAAGAGTTAGAAATCATTGGTGGCAGAAGTCTTCCTTATAAAGTAGATGTTAGCAATTATAAAGAAGTAAAAGAGGTAGTTAAAAAAATTGCTCAAGATTTTTCCGGTATTGATATTCTTATCAATAATGCCGGAATTGTCCGTGATATGCTTTTATTAAAAATGGAGGAAGAGGATTTTCAAAAAGTAATTGATGTGAATTTGAAAGGTACTTTTAATTTTACTAAAGCTGTCTTGCCTTATCTTTTAGAAAAGCGCTGGGGAAGAATTATAAATATTGCTTCTATAATTGGTGAAATGGGAAATGTCGGTCAAGCAAATTATGCGGCTGCGAAAGCAGGAATTATTGGTTTTACCAAAAGTGTCGCTAAAGAGGTTGCTAGTAAAAATATCACTGTGAATGCCATTGCTCCGGGTTTTATAGAAACGCCGATGACCGAGAATTTAAAACCAGAAATAAAAGAGAAATACTTATCATTAATTCCTTTAAAAAGATTTGGCAAACCGGAAGAAGTGGCTTATCTCTGCATATTTTTATGTAGCGAAATGGCCAGTTATATAACCGGCCAGGTTATCAGGATTGATGGCGGTCTTTTGATGGGATAATTTTAAAATTTATAGATATCAGAATTAAGTAGCAGAAACAGCTTTTTTACCTGGTTTAAGTTTGATAACTTCTCCCTTATATCTTATGCCCTTCCCCTTATATTTGTCGGGAGGCTTAATCTTTCTGATATTGGCGGCAACTTGCCCTACCAAATACTTATCAATTCCTTTTACTACAATTTCAGTTAAAGGAGTTTTAGGATCATCAGGATTAGGAGCCTGTCTAACATCTACTTCAATTCCTTTGGGAATAGGAAAATCTACCGGATGAGAAAAACCAACAAAAAGTTGAATACCTTCTTTTGTTTTTTGTACCCGATAACCTTGTCCTCTGACTTCTAATATTTTCTCAAATCCCTTTGTCACACCGACTATCATATTATTTATCAAAGCCCACATTAATCCTCGGAATTTTTTTGCCTTAGGAGATTTTTCTTTTACTTTAATTTGGTTATCTTCTAAAATAACATCCACTTGTGGATGGATTTTCATACTCAACTGTCCCAAAGGACCCCAAACATAAATTTCGTTGTCTTTCAATTCTAATTTTACATTTGTTGGTATCGTTATTGGTCGTTTACCAACTGGCATAGTATAAATTATATTAAAAATTATTTTAAAGTCAAATAAATAAAAACGCATTAAAATGTGTTTATCAGGGAAAGGTTAATAAAGATCTTTAAATAAAAAGAATCATAAAATTGGCAACTATTAACACTCTTTTGGAAAGCCTAAATCCTTAAGATTAACTATTGAAACTTGATTCCCAGTTGTACATGGTTTTTAACTAAATATTATTAACTTCGTTTTATAATAAAAAAGTAACCTTAAGTTTTTTACGTTATTTATATATGGGGAAAAGAAAATATTTTACTAAAGTCAAAGTATAAAGTAGGAATATTAATTAAGAAAGGGATAATAATTAAGTAAGACTGCGACGTTTTGAGACCATTCAATAGGATTGGGAAGATTAGAATATTAGCAAATATTGAAAATTTAGAAAAAAGATCTATTAAAAAGATAAATTAAAGATAGAAATAGTTAACACAGAAATTTTTTATTTAATATTTAAATAAGTTCCTTTTTGCTTATATTGTTTCTTCGGCTCTACTTTTATAAAACAAGGGGATTTTATTTTTTGTTAAAAAGGAACTGGATGGTAGAGAGTGTAAAAAATTAGAGAAAAAATGAATAGGTAAAATTGCCGATTTCATCTTTTCATTCCCAATTGATTATTTTGTTGAATAATCAGTAGCAGAATTATTTTGGAAATCGGATAACAATATAACTTAATATATAAACTTCTATAATCTCCTAGCAATTTTTGTAGCAATAGATTTTGTTCTATTTATCTTCTGAAAATAGGATTGGTATCTAAATCTATGAAATAACTTTTTATCTTCTTAATAAAATATTCCTTTTAAGATGCTAACTATTGCTTTTCTTTCATAAAAGATGAAGAAATGTTCTAAACTATTATTTCGGATTATTAAACTTCTAATTATTTATTAATCTATTGGCGGTGTTCTCTCAATTAATTAGGAGTAAATTATATTCTTGATAAAAGACTATAAAGAATATTTGGATAACTTAAGACTTTTACCTGATATTCTTTTTCATTTTCTTTAAAATCCATAACATAAGTTTTTTGATAAACTTCTTTTAAAAGATATCCTTTTTCTTTGGGAATTTTTAAGGTTTTTCTTTTTAAGAATTTTCTTATTCTTTTTTTTATTAGATTTTTTAAAGAATTTAAGTTTATTTCTTTTAAAGCGGAAATAAAAATAGCATTAGGATATTCCCTTTTTAATCTCTGTAATTGGATTTTTTCGAAAAGAAGGTCAATCTTATTAAAAACCAACACAATTTTTTCCTCTTCGCAGCCAATTTCTTTCAAAGTTTCTTTTACCACGTTAATTTTTTCTACTAAATTTTCTGAAGTAGCATCAACTAAATGAATTATTAAATCACTTCTTTTAATATCCTCTAAGGTGGCATGGAAAGCAGAAATTAATTGAGGAGGCAAATTTTTGATAAAACCTACCGTATCGGTAATCAAAATTTTAATATTAGGAAAAATTTCAAAAGCTTTTGTGTTTGCATCTAAAGTAGCAAAAAGTTCATCAGAAATATAAACATTTTCTTTGGTTAGCGCTTTGAAGAGCGTTGATTTTCCTGAATTGGTATAACCGGCTAAAGCAATTTTAAAAAAATATTCTCTCTGGGCTCTTTGAATTTCTTTGGTTTTTTTTAGTTTTTCCAAATTTTTCTTTAAAAGATAAATTCTTTCTTTAATTTTTCTTTTATCAATTTCTAATTGTTTTTCACCAGGCCCTCGTGTTCCAATTCCACCACCTAATTGAGAAAGAGTTTTACCTTTACCGGTAAGCATTGTCAATTGATAAGAAAGTTGTGCTAGTTCTACCTGTAACATTGCTTCAGCAGTTCGGGCATGCCGAGCAAAAATATCTAAAATTAAAGCTCTTCGATCAATCGTACGGACATTAACTATTTCCTCAATGTTTCTTATCTGGGAAGGGGTTAATTGGTTATCAAAAATTAATAAATCAATTTTATGTTGTTGACAGATTCGTTTTAATTCCTCTATTTTACCTTTTCCTAACAATGTTTTGGGCGAAGGATTCCTCTTTATTTGGATAAAACTACCAACAACTTCTCCACCAGCCGTTTCGGTAAGAGCTTTTAATTCTTCTAAATCATTAATTTTTTGGTATTTTTCTCGCTCATTTCTTATCAGGGCAATTAAGATTACCCTTTCTTTCATAGATTTCTTAGAGAATGAGATATTCTTTGAATAAAGGTCCCTAAGTTGCCGATTATTAAAATTACCAACAGATAAGCAAAATATTTCTTTAACAAAAAAGAGCCGATTATTAAAAATAACATTCTTGTTGGTCTTTCAAATATTCCTATTTTACATTCGATTCCCACCCCTTCTGCTCGAGCACGAGCATAACTTACAAAAAGAGAAGAGGCAAAAGCCAGAAAGGGAAGAAAGGCAACTTTAGAATTTTGATAATAAAGAAAAAGACCAAAGAAAATGAAAAATTCAGTCAAGCGATCAATAATCGAATCTAAAAAAGCACCCCTTTTAGTTACTTTTTCTCTTTTTCGCGCAAGTTCTCCATCGATAGTATCGGCTAAAGCAATTAAGATAAGAAAAATTCCTGCCTTTAAAAAATTTCCTTGGAAATAAAAATAACTAGCAAAAATAGAAAAAAAGAGTCCACTTAAAGTAATAAAGGTAGGAGATATTTTTAGATAGACTAAAAATTTGACAAGAAAATAAAGAAAACGCGTCAATTTTCTTTTGGTTGTTTCTTTCATTCTTCTTTACCCTTTACAATCAGCACTATTTCACCTTTTATTCTTTCTTGCTTTTCTAATCTTTTTTTTAAAATCTCAATTATTTCGCTAATTTTCCCTCTTAAAACCTCTTCAAATTTTTTGGTTAATTCCCGACACAAAGCAATTTCTCGATCCCCGAAAATTTCTAAAAAGGTATTTAAAGTTCTCATTATTCGATAGGGTGATTCATAAAACACCATCGTTCTTTCTTCGTTTACCAAATTTAAAAGTTTCTTTCTTTTTCTTCCTTCTCTTTTGGGCAAAAATCCTTCAAAGGCAAAACGGTCAGAGGGTAAACCAGAAACAATTAATCCTGCAATCATTGCTGCTGGTCCTGGAATTGGACTTATTTTTATTCCTTCCTTAATTACTTCTCGTACCAAATAATAACCAGGATCAGAAATTACTGGTGTACCGGCATCAGAAACAAAAGCCAAACTTTCTCCCTTTTTTAAAAGCTGAATAATCTCTGGAGTTTTATTAAATTTATTATGTTCATTATAAGAAATTAAAGGTTTTTTAATTTGATAATGATCAAGTAGAATTTTTGTCCGGCGGGTATCTTCACAAACAATGTAGGAGACTTCTTTTAATATTTCTAGAGCTCTTAACGTGATATCTTTTAAATTGCCGATAGGTGTGGCCACCAGATAAAGGATTCCGCTCATTTTTTATTATGAAAAAGCGATTTTAAAATTTCACCGGCAAGATAGAAAGAGCCGGTTATTATTAATAATTTTTTTTCCTTATTAGCTTTTTTGAAAACATAATTAAAAGCTTTTTTAACCGAAGAAAAAGCAGTATGTTTCAATTTGATTTTTTTTGCCAATTCTTTTAATTTATTTAAAGGAGTGGCTCTTTTTGTTTTTGCTTTAGTAAAAACAATCTCTTGTGACACAGGTTTTAAAAATTTCAACATTTTATAACTATCTTTATCTTTTGATACTCCAAAAAGAAAATAATATTTTTTGGAGTTATTTATTTTTGTTAACGTTTCTTTGAGAGATTTAATCGAAATTGGGTTATGAGCGGTATCAATAATGAGAAAGCCGCCATTATAAGAAATATAAGAAATTCTTCCTAAAAGAGGTACGTTATTAATTGCCCGTTTAATAGCGGAATAATTAATCAATTTATGGTTTTTACTTAAAAGGAGAAGGGTAGTAAGTACTAAACCAATATTTTCTTTTTGAAATTCGCCAATTAAATTAGTATGAATAATATCTTCTTTGAAATTATTTTCGAAAGTTTCTTTTAAAAAATTAACAAAAAAAGTTGTGCCTTTAGTGGAAATTTCTAATAAATGAAAGGAGAAATAATCATCGGAATAGAAAATTTTAGAATTTTTTTTATTACACACTTTTTGAAAAACTCTATCAACAGATTTGCGTTGGTGAAAAGTTATTAAAGGTACTTCTGTATGAATAATACCAGCTTTTTCGTAGGCAATTCTCGATAGAGTTTTTCCTAAAATTTCTGTGTGGTCGTAATCAATTCGAGTGATTATGGAAATAATTGGATTTACTACATTAGTAGCATCCAATCGGCCTCCTAAACCTACTTCTAATATCACAAAATCATGAGGTTTTCTTAAAAAGAATAAAAAAGCAATAGCAGTTAAAGATTCAAAAAAAGTTAATTTGTGCATTTTTATCAATTTCTTTAAGTAAAAAGTTAATTCAGTAAATTCTTCTTTTTCAATGGGATGATTTTGAAACTGAATTCTTTCACGTAAACTTATTAAATGAGGAGAAGTGTAAATTCCCACTTTATATCCACATTCTTTTAAACAATTTCCTAATATCGAAGCTGTAGAACCTTTGCCTTTAGTACCAGCAATTAAAATAGGATTTTTTAAAAAGCGATGGGGGTCTCCTATTTCAGAGAGAAAATTTAAAAAACGGATTAATTTAAAATCATTATAATTTGCCTTTTTTCTTTCGTAATTAATTAAACTTGATAAAAAATTAATTGCTTTTTTATACGAATTCATACAATTAAATATAATACATTTTTTTTAGAAAATTTCAATAATACTGCCATCAAGAATTTAATTATTAAAATAAAACAACTACCTTCTAATACCTTATTAAATAAATTTTTAATAAAAATACCTCTTTTGTTTATAAGTGATGAAAAATCAATAATTTATTAATAAAAAATTTAAATAAAAAATCGCTTGACATTTCGTTTAGTTTTATTATATTTTTGGTAATGAATGGTGATAAAATAAATCTTAATGGTGATAAAATAAATCTTAATGGTGAAGAAAGGGGATATAATTTTACTGGTGTTTATTTTCATACTATAGATGAAAAGGGCAGGATTGCAATTCCGTTACCTTTCCGTTTAGCCCTTCCACAAGAATCAAAAGATAGATTATTTATTAGCCCAGGCCTCAGTAAAACAATCTTTTGTTATCCCACCCCTGAATGGAAAAGGTTTCGGAATTGCGTCCTGTCCTTTTTTTCTCATTTTGAAGAAAACGAAAGAAAGATCTTATGGTGGATAAGTCTTAACACTTTTGAAGTCTCTTTGGATAACCAAGGACGAATTCTTATATCGGAAGAACTTAGAAGATGGGCAAATTTATCAAAAATTGCGGTAGTTCTTGGAGCAATTTATTATTTCGTAATTTGTAATGAGGAAAGATACGAGGAAATAAAAAAACATGGAGAAAGTAATTTTGAAGAGTTTATTAAAAAGCTTTATGAAAATGGTAGGATTCGTTGAAGAAAGTTTTCATATTCCAGTGATGCTAAAAGAAGTGATTGATTTTTTCTTTCTCAGTCCCCAAGAGCTGATGGAAAGATATTTTTCTAAAAAGAGAATCTTATTAGCCATTAAAGAAATACCGGAAATTTTCGTAGATGCTACCGCAGGAGGCGGAGGGCATTTATTTTCTATAATTAACTATTACAAAACATTCTTCCCCAAAAATTTTAAAACTGCTATTTTTATTGGTTTAGATGTGGATAAGGAAGCAATTGAATATTTGGAAAAAAAGAAAATTAAATTAGGATTGAATAATCTTTTTATTCATTGGGAAAATTATTTAAATATTAGGGAATTATTTTCTGCTTTTTATCCTCAAAAAAAACCTTGTCGAATTTTATTTGATTTAGGTATCTCTTACTATCAAGCAAAAAGTGCTCTCCGAGGTTTTTCTTACGACAGTAACGGGATAATCGACATGCGTTTTGATCAGATTCGTCAAACAAAGAAGGCCTTAGATCTTATTAGAGAATTAAATTTGAATAAACTGAAAGAAATTTTAAAAAAATTTGGCGAAGAGGTCAACGCCGAAAGAATTGCTAAGAAAATTTTTCAACAAAAGAAAGAAATTAAGACTACTTATGATTTAAAAAGAATTGTTCTTTCGGTAAGCGGAAAAAAAAGTATACCTCGGGTTTTTCAAGCCTTTAGAATATTTGTAAATAACGAATTAGAAAATTTAAAGACTGGTTTAAAAGAAGCTTTTTTACTTTTAAAAAACGAAGGAAGATTAGCGGTAATTACTTATCATTCTTTGGAAGATAGAATTGTAAAGAATTCTTTTAATCTTTGGGAAAAAGAAAAAAAAGGTAGAAAGCTCACCCCTAAACCAATCGTTGCCTCTTTTGGTGAAATCGAAAATAATAGAGCAGCCCGAAGTGGAAAGTTAAGGGTATTTCTGAAATATGAAGAGAATTAATTTAATTATTTTCTTTATTTTTCTCTCAGGATTTTTTCAATTAATTTTAGTCTATAGAAATTTTCGATTGATGAATGAAATCGCCAACTTGGAAGAGAAGAAAAAACTTCTAATTATTAGGATTAAAAAAGAGAATGTTTATCTTGATAGTTTATCTATCTTTTCCTCTTTTCTTCAAGAAAAGAGTTTAGAAATGAAATTTGCTGAGCTTTTTAGAAAAGATTCTAACTTTCCGGATATAATAGAGATAACAGAGATTGCTAAAAAAGAAAATGGCGAAGAATGATTTGTGGAAATTTAAATTGGCTAGAATTTACTTTTCTGTTATTTTTGGCGTTATAATTTGGTTATTAATAAAATATCAAATTATTGACTTCAAAAAATATCAAACAGAGGCAAATGTTTATCATTTAAAAAAATTTGTTCTTTTCCCCAAACGAGGTGAGATATATGATAAAAAAGGAAGAATATTAGCATATTCTTTACCATTCTTTAAATTGGAAATTTATTCCCAATATTTAAATGAAAAAAAAACTGCCAGCGTGTGTTCTCTGCTTTTAAAATTTTTTCCCCAATATTCCTTTACACAGATTTCTCAAAGGTTAACGAAAAGACGATTTTTTTATTTTACCAAAAATCTTGATTACGAAACAGGAAAAATTTTAGAAAAAGAAATATCCAAAAAGGGATTACGTGACGTTTTATGTTTAAAAGAAAATTTCCGGAGAATCTATCCTTACCGCGAAGTTGTTAATTTATTAGGTTTTCTTGATGATCAGCAAGAGGGAATAATAGGAATTGAGAAAAAATTTAATGAACTTCTTAAAGGAAAAGAGGGATATTGTTATTTACAGAAAGATGCTTCTGCCAATCTTTATTCTTATCCTAATTATCCGAAAATTCCACCGGTAGATGGAGAGGATGTCTATTTAACAATTGATTTAGATATTCAAAGATTGGTTTATGAAGAGTTAAAAAAAGCAGTAAAAAAGGAAGAGGCCAGAAGAGGTAGTTGTGTGGTTATTGATTGCGAAAATTTAGAAATTTTGGCTTTAGTTGATTATCCGGAGATTAATCCTGATTTTTTTTATCTTACTCCAGCGAGTCTCTGCGAATCTTTTGAGCCAGGTTCAATTTTTAAGTTAGTGATTCTAACAACCGTGTTAAGTTCTCCTGAAAAAGAGTCCTTTTTAAAAAACCGTTACGATCTACGAGGCGGCTATTTCCAGGTTGGAAAAAAGAAGATTTATGATGCTGAAAGAAAAAAATTAGGCGTTATTGATTTTTTTGATATTTTTATTTATTCTTCTAATATTGGTGTTTCTCAGTTAGCTTTAAGAATAAAAAAAGAGAATTTTTATGCCATGGTTAGGAAATTTGGTTTTGGTAAAAAAATAGATATCGGAATCCCTAACGAGGATGTTGGTGTTATTCCTTATTTTAGAAACAAAAATATTTCGGATGTTGATTATTGTAATAATGTTTTTGGCCAAGGAATTAGAGTTAATTTATTGCAGATTGCCCTAGCCTATTTAACGATTGTTCAAAATGGTTATTATGTTAAACCAATTCTTGTTAAAAAAATTGGTGGCAGAGTATGTCAACCAGAAACAATAGAAAAAGTTACTGATGAAGAAAATGTAAAAATGATAAAAGAAATTCTTTATAATGTGTGTGCGAGAGGTACCGGGCAGCTTGCTGTCTTTTCTGAAGATATTAAAATTTGCGGAAAAACAGGAACAGCACAGAAATTTGAACCAAAATTTAAAAGTTATTCAAACACCAAGTCAACAATTTCTTTTGTTGGCTTTTTCCCAATGGAAAAACCAAAATTTTTAATCGTCCTTTTATTAGACGAACCAAAAAAAAGTAGATTTGCTTCCCAAGGTGTATGTCCGATATTTCGTAAAATCGCCTACAAAATTTGGCACCTTAAAAATGACTTTGCTAATTTAAAAAATGAAATTAGTAGACTTAATTAAAAAAATAGATAATTTAGAAATCTTTGGAGAAAGGGATATCCTAATTGAAGGAATTACTTCTTTCTCTAAAGAGGTGAAGAAAAATTATCTCTTTGCGGCGATTCCTGGATTCAAGACCGATGGCTTTTTTTATTTAGAAGAAGCAAAAAAAAATGGAGCAGTGGCATTCTTGTTGCCTAAAGAGAGAAAAAAAGATTTGGAGAAAAAAGATGGTTTTACCTATATTTATACTGATGAAATAAGAAAAACTTATTCCTTAATTTGTAAAAATTTTTATAACCAAATTGATGAGAATTTAGATTTGATCGGTGTTACCGGTACGCAAGGAAAAACAACAACAACTTATTTGGTTAAACATATTTTAAATTCTTTTAATATCCCTACGGGTTTGGTTGGTACTATTCAAAATTTTGATGGCGAGAATTGGACAAAATCTTTAAATACTACACCTGCTAGCGAAATTATTTATTCATTGCTTAATAAGCTTTATATAAAAAATATCAAATATTGCGTAATGGAAATTTCTTCACATGCTTTAGCACTAGATAGAGTTTATGGTCTAAATTTTCAAATAGCTGGATTAACAAATTTAGGACACGACCATTTAGATTTTCATAGAAGTATAGAAAATTATAAAGATAGTAAGCGAAAATTGTTTGAATATCTAAAAAATGGGGGATGGGCAGTAATAAATAATGACGACAGTTTTGGAAGAGAGTTAATTAGTATAATTGACAAAAATAAAGTTAATATTATTACTTACGGGATAGATTTGCCAGCTTCAATAAAGGGTAAAATTTTAAAATTTGATTTGAGCGGAATGGAGTTTATTGTGAAAATCGATAATAAAAAAGAGGTAAAGGGAAAAGCAAAAATTTTTGGAAAATTTAATTTATACAATATTTTGTTAAGTTTAGGAATTGTAAAAAGTTTAGGATTTTGTGAAGAAGAAGTTTTAAAAAAAATAGAAAATTTTGAGGGAGTACCAGGAAGATTGGAGAAAGTTGATAATGATTTAGGTATAAACGCTTTTATCGATTTTGCTCATACGCCCGAAAGTTTAAAAGAGGTGCTAAAGGTTCTTCGTCCATTTAGTAAAAAATTAATTTTAGTTTTTGGTTGCGGTGGCGAAAGAGATAAAGAAAAAAGACCATTGATGGGTAAGGTGGCTTGTGAATTTGCTGATATTATAATTATTACCCAAGATAATAGCCGTTCAGAGAGTTTCAAAGACATTTTAGAGGATATTTTAAAAGGTGTGAATAAAAAAGTAATTATTGAAGAAGACAGAAAAAAGGCTATTGAGAAAGGAGTTTCTTTAGCAGGAAAAGAAGATACGATTCTCGTAGCGGGAAAAGGGCACGAAGAATACCAAATTATTGATAGTCAAATTTTTTATTTTAGTGATAAAGAAGAATTAAAAAAAGCTTTGAATAAATGTTGTATTTAATACTTTATCCTTTAAAAGATTTATGGTTTGGTTTTAATATTTTCCGTTACATAACTTTCCGAGCTTTTTGTGGCGGTGCTTTGGCAATTATCTTAGTATTATTATTAGGGAAAAAAACAATTAATTATTTAAAAAAGAAAAATTTTATTCAACCTATAAAAAAATTTATGCCCGAAGAACATCTTAAAAAGAATATTCCTACAATGGGTGGAATTTTAATTGTCTTTGTTTGTCTAATCTCTTTTTTGCTTTTTGCTGATATTACTAATCGATACATAATTTTAGGCATTTCTTTTTTTATTGGCTTTGCGATTATCGGGTTTTGGGACGATTATTATAAAGTTAAAAGAAAAAAGGGGTTAGAAATCAAAACAAAATTAATTTTAGAAAGTATTATGATTTTGCTGTTAGTTACATTACTTTATTTTTGGGCAGAAAATAAACAATTAAGAGGAGTTACTCAAGTGCTTTTTTTTAAAAATATTCTTCTTAATTTTAAAGGCTTTTATCCAGTAATGGCTTTTATCTTTATGTTAATTGTAAGCAACGGAATAAATTTTACTGATGGATTAGATGGTTTAGCAGCAGGTTTAATTGCTATAAGCAGTGGAGTATACGGAGTACTTGCTTATTGTGGCGGAAATTTTAAAATTGCTAATTATTTAAATCTTCTTTATATCAAAGAAGTAGGGGAATTAAGCGTTTTTGCTTTGATTTTAATGGGTGCTTGTTTGGGATTTTTATGGTTTAACGCCCATCCGGCAGAAATTTTTATGGGTGATATAGGCTCTCTGCCTTTGGGGATGATGGTGGGTTATTTAGCATTGGCTAGCAAACAAGAAATCTTATTTATTTTTGCTGGCGGGGTATTTTTATTGGAATTCTTATCGGTCTTTTTACAAGTAGTTTATTTTCGTCTTACCAAAGGTAAGAGAATTTTTTTAATGGCTCCTCTTCATCATCACTACGAGATGAAAGGAGAAAAAGAAGAGAAAATTGTAATTCGGTTTTGGATTATCGGTGTACTTTTAGGAATAATTGCTTTAGCAAGCCTAAAAATAAGATGAGATATCTCGTATTAGGGTTAGGAAGACAAGGAAAAGGGATTACAAAATTTCTTTTAGAAAATAATGAAATAGTATATGGATATGATCAAAACGAAGAAAGGAAAAAAGAATTTTTAAGATATAAAAACTTTCAATGGATAAAAGAAGAAGATATTAAAAAACTAAAAAATATTAAAAATTTAATTGTAATCGCTAGCGCTGGGATTCACGACGAAAATCCTATAATAAAGACAGCAAGTCAGTTTTGGCCAATAATTTCGGATATTGAGTTTGTTTATTCTTTTATAAAAAATACTACAATTATTGCTGTTACTGGAACAAATGGAAAATCTACGACTACCTGTTTAATTGCCGAAATTTTGTTGAAGGATAAAAAAGATGTGTTTTACGGAGGTAATTTGGCGCCTGGTCAGCCTGCTATTGAAGCAGTATGGGCTAAAAAAGAATTTAATATATTAGAAATTTCTTCTTTTCAATTAGCACGGATAAAAAATTTTAAACCACACATAGGAGTATTGCTTAATATAAGTTATGAACATTTAGATTGGCATAAAAATTTTGAAGATTATCAAAAAAGCAAAATGAGAATTTTTGAAAATCAAACAGAAAAAGATTATTGTGTAATTAACAAGAATTTGATACATAGCCCTTATTTTAAAGTTTCTCGACCTCAAATAAAAACTTTTTCGGCGGATAACCAATTTACTGATGCTTATTATGATAAGATAAAAAAAGAATTTTTCATAAATCTTGATGGATATCCAAATAAACTTATAAATATTGAAGAAATGAAATTTATTGGAAAGATTCATTACGAAAATATCTTAGCCGCTATTATCGTTGCTAAAATATTAAACATTAATGAAGAAACAATTAGGGAAGCTCTTAAAAATTTCAAAGGTTTGCCTCACCGTTTGGAACTGGTATTGGAAAAAAATGGGATTAAATATATTAATAATTCAATGTGTACTAATCCGATGGCAGGAATAAAATCTTTGCTTGCTTTTGATAAAAAAGTTATTTTAATTACGGGAGGCAAAGAGAAAAATCTGCCCATAGAAGATTATATTCACACGATTTCAAAAAAGGCAAAACATACAATTTTATTTGGTGAGAATAAAGAAAAATTAAAAAAAGAACTTTTGAATATAAATTATTATAACCTTTCTTTAGCTGAATCCTTAGCCGAGGCAGTATTAAGAGCTAAAGAAGTAAGTAAACCTGGAGATATAATTCTTTTTTCTCCTGCTTTTGCAAGTTTTGATTATTTTCAAGATTTTATTGAACGAGGAGAAAAATTTAAGAAAATCGTTTATGAAATTGAAGCAAATAAAAATTGATTTGATTTTTTTAGAAATTATTTTGCTTTTTACTTTTTTTTCTCTTTTAGTTATTTATTCTTCCACTATGATAGAAGGTCCGATTTATTTTAAAAAACATCTTTTAAGAGTACTTATTGGTATTGGAGCTCTTATCTTAGGAATACTTATTCCTTACGAATTTTGGAGCGGAAAAAGAGCAAAGATTTTGTATATTTTTTCGACAATTATTCTTTTTTTAACCGTATTGTTTTCAAAAACAATTCGGCAATTTTCTCTCTTTTCTTTAAAATTTCAACCACAAGAATTTTGTAAAATTTTTTTACTCTTTTTTGTGGCTGAGTTTTTAAGTAGAATAAGAGAAAAAAAAGAATTGGGAAAATTTCATTTAGAAATTTTTTTAATAATTTTAATAATTTCTTTAATTTTAGTCCAACCAGCAATTGGTACTACAATAATTTTATTTTTAACCGTTTTGATAATGTTTCTATTTTCCGGAATTAGGTTTTCGGTTATTTTAGTATACAGTTTGGTAGTTTTTTTGCTTGTTTTTTTGGGAATTAATACTTTTCCTCATGCAAAAAGAAGATTTGAGAAATTCCGAGAGAGAGAAATTTATCAACAATATCATTCGAGAATTGCTATTGGTTCAGGCGGGCTTTTAGGAAAAGGTTTAGGATGTGGTAAGCAAAAATTTAAATTTATTCCTAAAATCCACACTGATTTTATTTTTGCCGGAATGGCTGAAGAATTAGGATTTTTTACAATCTTGCTTTTATTATTGGGATATTATTTTGTTTTGATGAGAGGAATTACAATTGCTCAGAATGCAAATAGTGATTTCGGCAGGTTTTTTGCTATTGGTTTTACTTTTATGCTTTCTTTTTATATTTTTATTCATATTTTTTCTTCACTGGCGTTAATTCCGGTAACAGGGCAACCTTTACCCTTTATATCTTATGGCGGAAGTGCTTTAATAAGCAATCTTTTTGCTATCGGAGTAATGTTAAATATTTCTCGGGAAAGAAAGGTTCCCTATGAGATATAATATTTTTATTAGTGCCGCCGTTACAGGAGGACACATAATGCCTGGTATAAGTATTAGTCAAGAATTAAAAAAATTCAATTTTAATTGTATCTTTTTAGGTAAGAAAGGCGGGATTGAAGAGAGAATATATAAAGAGTATAATCTCAATTATTATCTATTACCAATTTATCATCCCTTTAGTAAAGGATATAAAGAAATGTTATTATTTTTTTTGACTTTGATTTATAACGTCTTAAAATTATTTTATCTTTATTGGCATTTTAAACCAAAAGCTTTAATCGCTACGGGAAATTATTTTTGTATATTACCAATTTTAATTACGAAGATATTTTCTAAACCAATCTATCTTTTAGAACAAAATGTAACTTTAGGGAGAACAGTGAAATATTTTTCAATTTTTGCTGAGAAAGTTTTTTTAGGATTCCCTTTAAGTAACAGTTATTTAAGAAAAAATTCAAAATTTGTTTATACTGGTAATCCTTTGAGAAAAGAAATCGTTGAAGAAAGTTTAAAAAATGGAGAAGAGAAATTTTGTATAGTTTTAGGGGGAAGTTTGGGAGCGAGAAAATTGGTTGAAATAGGTATAAGATTAGCAGAAGAATTTCCGGAAGAATATTTTTTAATTCAAGGGGGTCTTAAAAAAGATGAGGAAATAATTAAGCAAAAGAAATTAAAAAATGTTGAAATTTTTAATTTCAAATTAGATATTTATAAATATTTAAAAAATGCGAAAGTGGTAATAACTCGGGCAGGAGGATTAACTATTTCGGAAATTTTATGTTTTAAGGTCCCTGCGATTTTTATTCCTTATCCCTTTGCTAAAGATAACCATCAACAAAAAAACGCCCAATATCTCGCACAAAATATCGGAACTTTTTTCGCTAGTGAAAATGACTGGAAAAACATAAAAAATATGTTTTTGCAATTACTTACTAATAAGGAGCTAAGAGAAAAAATGAAAGTAAATATGGAAAAATTTGCCAAGAAAGAAGGAGCTAATTTAATTACTCAATTGATTATCGAAAAATTAAAAAAATGAAAAAAAATGATTTGGTTTTTATTAAAAAGAGGTGGCAGATTAAAAAAATTCATTTTGTAGGAATTGGTGGGAGTGGAATGTCCGGTTTAGCATTAGTTTTAAAAAATTTAGGTTTTGAAATTTCCGGTTCGGATATAAAAAAAACCTCCCTAACAGAATTTTTAGAAAAAAATGGTATAAGGGTATATTATTCTCACGATGAAGAAAATGTAAAAAATGCAGATTTAGTAGTGTTCTCTTCTGCTATTCCGCCTTCTAACCCCGAATTGGTTTATGCTAGAAGTTTAAATATCCCAGTAATTCCTCGGGCAGAAATGCTGAGTGAATTGATGCGAATGAAATATTCAATAGCTGTTTCGGGAACTCATGGGAAAACCACTACTACTTCTTTGATTGCTCATATTTTGGAATTCGCTCACAAAGACCCAACCGTAATTATTGGTGGCAGAATACTCGGTATGGATAGTGGTGCTAAGTTAGGTAAAAGTGATTATTTAGTTTGTGAGGCTGATGAATCAGACAAAAGTTTTTTAATGCTTTTTCCTACGGTTGCCGTAGTTACTAATATTGAACCAGAGCATCTCGATCATTATAAAGATTTAATTTCTTTAAAAAGTGCTTTTTTAGAATTTTTAAATAAAACTCCCTTCTTTGGGCTCTGTGTAATTAATGAGGACGACCCGAGTTTAAAAGAAATTAAAAATTCAATAAAAAGAAGGGTATTAACTTATGGTTTTTCTTCAACCGCCGATTTTCAAATTAAAAATATAAAGTTAAGAAAAAATTTTTCTTCTTTTGATTTATACTATAAAAATCAAAAATGGCTCTCTTTGAAAATTCCTTTATTAGGAGTTCATAACATTTTGAATGCTTCTGCTGCAGTAATTGTAGCAAAAGAATTAGGCGTTAAAAAAGAAAAAATAAAGAAGGCTTTAAAAATTTTTCAAGGTATTGAACGACGATTAGAGAAAAAAGGAGAAAAAGGTGGAGTAATTTTTTATGACGATTATGCCCATCATCCGACTGAGATAAGGTTTACTTTAAAAGCTTTGCGACAAAGATATCCAGAACAGCGGATAGTTGCTATCTTCCAACCTCATCGTTATACCAGAACCTTTTATCTTTGGGAAGATTTTGGAGAAGTTTTTGAAGAGGCTGATATTTTGGTGGTGACGGAGATTTATCCGGCTAACGAATCGCCAATACCAGGAGTAAGCGGTAGATTGATTTATGATGCGGTAATTTTAAAAGGAAAAAATAAAGAAGTCTATTACTTAGAAACTTTTGAAGAAATTTATAATATGATAATAAAAAAAATTAAAAAGGGAGATGTGGTAATTACCTTAGGAGCAGGAAATATTAAAGAATTATGCGAGAAATTTTTGAAGGACTAAAAGGAATTGAAGTTAAAAAGAATTTTTCTTTAAATAAAATTTCCTCTATTGGTATTGGTGGTAAAATTAGATATTTAGTTAAAATAAAAGATAAAAATTCTTTACCCCTTCTGAAAGAGGTTATCCAGAAGGAAAAAATTAAATATGTTTTTATTGGAAAACTTACTAATCTTCTTTTTCCTGATGGTTATCTAGACGGAGTGGCAATACAATATCAAGATGATTTTTTTGAAGAGTTGGGAAAAGATCCGCCTCTTTTTAAAGTGGGAGCAGGTATGGGTTTAGCAAGTTTAATTTTGAAACTTCGGAATCTTTCGGTCTCGGGTTTAGAACCACTAATTGGTATTCCAGGAACTGTTGGAGGAGCTATTAAAATGAATGCCGGAGCTTTTGGATTTTCCATCTCAGATTTTGTAAAAGAGATAGAAGTTTTCTCCTTTAAAGAAGGCTTTAAAATCTTAAAAAAGGAAAAAATTAATTTTGATTATCGCTTTTCTTCGATTGGCGATGATGAGTTAATAATTAGTGCCACATTCGAGTTAAAGAAAGATAATTATAATAATTTGATTGAAAAATACTTAAGAATAAGAAATGAAAAATTTCCTAAAGGAAAATCCTTAGGTTGTATTTTTAAAAATCCGGTAGGTCTTATTGCTGGTGAATTAATTGAGAAAGCCGGATTAAAAAATTTTCGAATCGGTGATGCGATTATTTCTGATAAACATGCTAACTTTATTATTAATATAAAAAGAGCGAAATTTTTGGATGTCTATGAGATGATTCAAATTGTTAAAGAAAAGGTGCAAAAGAAGTTTAATGTTTTATTAGAAGAGGAAATAAAAATAATGGATATTTAGTATGAAAAAAGAAATAATTACTACCATAGATTTGGGAATTACTACCATAAAATGTCTAATTAGTGAAACTGATTTACAAGAACGAATTCACATTTTAGGATTTGGTGAAGCAGAAGCAAAGGGATTTAGCAGAGGAGTGGTAATTGATAGTGATAAAGCCTGCGAATCTCTTAGATCAGCCATTACCGAAGCCGAGCAGAAAGCCAAAATTAAAGTAAAAAAAACAAAAATAGTGGCTGGTCTACAAGGAGAATATATAAAGGAATTAAGGGGTGAAAGTGGAAAGGATGATTTTACTCGGACTGTGCAAAAAGTTCAAGAAGAAGATATTATAGAAATAAAAAGAAAGATCCAAAAAATTCATCTGCCCCAAGAGTTAGTTATATGGCAGTTAATTCCCTTAGAATACACCATTGATGGAGTAGAAGGAATAACTCAACCTTTAAAAATGTCGGTTTTTAATAAATTAACTTTAAAAGCATTGTTATTGACTATTCCTCGCAGCAGTCTAAAAACGATTATTGAAATTTTTTATGAATTGGAATTAAAAAAATTCGAATTTGTCTTTCAAAACGCTGTAATTGGTTTAGGAGTATGTGAGGAAGACGAGTTAACCAAGGGAGTAGCGATTTTAGATATTGGCGGCGGAGTAAATTTTGGGATTTATAAAAATGGAGAATATCAAATTGGTTTTAATCTGCCAATTGGTGGAGTATCTATTACTAATGATATTGCTGTGGTGTTTTTGACTCCTTTTCCTTATGCTGAAAAAATTAAAAAAGAATACGGTATGGCTTCTCGGGAGAATGTAATAGAGGATCTGCCAATAGAAATAATTAATCATTCAGGTAAAACTAAAAGACGAATAACCCAAAGTCAATTATCGGAGGTTATTGAATATCGGCTACGAGAAATTTTATATTTAACAAAACAAGAATACGAAAAAATAAAAAATGGAAAAATTCTACCCTTAAGTATTGTGGTTACTGGTGGTGTAGCAAATACTCCCGGAATTGAGAGGTTAGTGGAAGAAATATTCTCTTTGCCTACGAGAGTTGGCTTTGCGCCTTCTGTGAGAGATAAGATTTTTCCCAGTGATTTTATTAATCCAAGATTTGCCACTTTAATTGGTTTAGTGGAATATAAATTAAAAAAGAAGAACTATTTACCAATTAAAGAAATGGATATTTTTGATAAAATAAAAAACTGGATAAAAAAGAGATTTACTTCCATTTTAGGAGAAGAATAAAAAGGAGGGAGATATGATTTATCCTTGTGAGAGAATCCAAAAATTAAAAATGAAAATTTTTGGAATTGGCGGTGGGGGCGGCAATATTTTGAATACTTTAATAAAATACCATCGCCAATTAAATTTTCAACTAGTGAATACTTGTTTAGAATATTTTGCATTCAATACTGATTTGATCGCATTGAAAAATTCTTTGGCAATAAATAAAGTTCAATTAGGGAAAAATTTGACCAGAGGATTTGGTTCTGGCGGCAAACCAGAGGTAGGCGAACAGGCAGCAATAGAAAGCGAAGAAGAGATTCGACAAAAGATTAGAAATACTGATTTATTAATATTGATTTCTTGTTTGGGTAAAGGTACTGGCAGCGGAGTCACGCCAAAAATTGCTGAATGGGCACGCGAAGAAAATGTTTTAACATTAGTAATAACTGTTAAACCTTTTAATTATGAAGGTCACGCAATTAATATGATTGCTCGAAATTCTTTAGAAAAAATTGAGAATTTCTCTTCTTCCGTAATTGTGGTTTCTAATACTCAGGTAAAGAAGAAATTAGGCAATATCCAGGTAGAAGAGGCTTTTCAAAGGATAAATGAGATATTGGCCATGGGACTTACTGATTTAATAAAAATTATTGATAATTCTCACTTAATAGGAATAGATTTTGCTGATATAAAAAACATAATTGAAGAAAAGGGTAGGGGTGCACTCGTTGTTGGTGAAGAAAAAGATCCTCAGAAAGTTTGTGAGGCCATATTTGATTCGCCCTTATTTGATAACAAAATTGAATATGCCAAAAATCTTTTGGTTTGGGTTTGCGGTGACGAATCAGTGACCTTAGAAACGGTTAGTGAGATTTGTGAAAAGATTTCTAAGAAAGTAAATAATAATACAAAAATTAGGTTTACCTTTTTAAAGGATAAAAGCATAGATAAAATACGGGCAGGATTTTTTGCCTCCGGACTTTTTAAAGAAGCGATTGATGAATGGGAAAAGGATCTGATTATAGAAAAATTACAAGAAGAAAAAATCGAGGAAGAGTTAAATTTAGTTATGCCCATTGAAAAAAAGGTAGATAAAAATAATTTAACCTTACCAACAATATTTAGAATGTTGTTGTGATTTATTTGTAACGATAAATAATTCGACCTCGGGTCAAATCGTAAGGTGAAAGTTCAACAGTTACGCGGTCACCTTTTACTATTTTAATAAAATGGATTCTCATTTTACCTGATACGTGAGCTAAGACAATATGGCCATTATCTAATTGTACGCGGAAGAAAGCATTTGGCAACACTTCAATAACGGTTCCGTCTACTTGGATAACATTCTTTTTTTCTTTACTCATCGATTGTTAAAATTTCTGCTTTTCTTTTGCCTACTAAAATGGTGTGTTCAAAGTGGGCTGAACAACTATTATCAGCAGTTACAATTGTCCAACCATTTTTTTTGGTGAAAACCTTTTCTGTTCCTAAATTTACCATTGGTTCAACTGCTAATGTCATTCCAGCTTTTAAGATTACCCCATTCATCTGAGGAGAATAGTAATTAGGAACAATTGGATCCTCGTGAAGTTGCAAACCGACTCCGTGACCAGATAATTCACGAACAACAAAAAAGCCATTTTTTTCTACATAGTCTTGAATTTTTTTACTGATTGCCGATAAAGGATTATTTTCATAGGCTTCCTCAATTCCTAAATAAAGTGCTTTTTCTGTCACTTCCACTAAATGTTTAATTTTTGGGGAAACTTTTTTGCAGATAAAGGTTTTGGCACCATCCGCATAATAGCCATCTTTTTTAACACCGACATCAATTTTAACAACATCACCCTCTTCTAATATTCGATCATCGGGGATTCCATGCACCACTTCTTCATTTAAACTAATACAAATAGCCGAAGGAAATCCTTTATAGCCCAGAAAAGCAGGATAAGCATTTTGAGCATAAATAAAATCGGCGCAAATTTTTTCAATTTCTTTTAAACTTATTCCTGGTCTTATTTCCTTTTCAATTAATTTCAAGGTTTTAGCAACAATTTTTCCTGCTTCTCTTATTTTGTCAATTTCTTTTTTTGATTTAATATAAATTGCCATAGTTTTTTATCATTCTTATAATTTCTGAATAAACATAGTCTCTTCCTAAATTGCCATTTATTCGATATAATTTGTTTTTTTGTTCATAATAGGCAATTAATGGTGCCGTATCTTTATAGTAAATTGTAATTCTTTCCCTTATCACTTCTTCATTATCATCTTTTCTTTGGATTAATTGGCCACCACACAGGTCACAGATATTTTCTATTTTTGGTTTTTTGAAATTCAAATTATAAATGGCCCCACAATTTTCACACACCCTTCGTGAGGTTAATCTTTTAATAATTTCCTCTTCTGCTAATTCAATAAGAAAACAGAAATTCACTTTCTGATTTTTTTCTTCGAGAAATTGGTCTAAAGAGATTGCTTGCCGAATCGTGCGGGGATAACCGTCAAAAACAATTTTTTTATCACAATTTTCTTTTAAGAAAGCCTCAACGATTTCAATCACAATTTCATCAGGCACTAATAAACCCTTTTCCAGATAATGTTGAACTTTTTTTCCTAAAGAGGTTTGGTTAGCAATTTCCTGACGAAAAAAATCACCGGTAGAAAAATGATAAAATCCTTCTTTTTCCTTTAACAATTCCGCCTGTGTACCTTTGCCACTTCCTGGCGGTCCAAATAATACTATTTTCATTAAATAATTTTAATTAAATAAAAAGATTTATCAAGATTTCTTTATTTGATTTTTAAAAAAGGTTACATAGAATTTAAACTATGGAGAAAATAATGATTAGATGGATGAGAGAAAAAGATTTGGACGAAGTTTTAAGGATTGAAAAAGAGAATTTTAAATTTCCTTGGAAAAAAAGTTATTTTGATTATGATTTAAGAAGACCTAATACTTACTGTTTAGTGGCAGAAGTGGATAATAAAATAGTAGGGTATTTGGTGGCTTGGGAAATAGTGGATGAATTACATTTAGCAAATATTTCGGTAGATAAAAATTATCAAAGAAAAGGGATTGGTACAAGATTGATGAATGAAATTATTACCATTGCTCGTTTAAGAGATATGAAAAAAATTTATTTAGAAACAAGAGTTTCCAACTTAGTTGCCCAAAAGTTTTATCAAAAATTAGGTTTTAAATATAGTTATTTAAGAAAAGGCTATTATAGTGATGGTGAAGATGCCTGGATAATGGAGAAAGACCTGTAAATTATTGATACTGATTATAGCAAACAATTTCAGAAAGAGGTTTTCTTGGTCGTGGTAGTGGCTCTTCGTTAGGGTATCCTAAAGGAGTTAAGGCAATGATTTTTACATCTTCGGGACATTTTAAAATTCTTTTTACTTCCTTTTCGTCATAAGCACCGATCCAACAGGTTCCTAAACCTTCGTTAGCAGCTGCTAAGATAATATGTTCCATAGCAATCGCACAGTCAACCGGATAGGAACTCCAATAGCCTCCCATCCTTCCCCAAGCAATTTTTTCTAAGGCAACAACACAGATAACAATTGGTGCCTCGGCAATAAATTTCTGATTCCGACAAGCAGAGACTAATTCTTCCTTAATTTTGGGATCATCAATTACAATAAATTTCCACGGTTGGATATTCTTTGCCGAAGGGGCTAAGCGGCCAGCTTCTAAAATTTTTTCTAAAACTTCTTTAGGGATTGGGTCTGGTTTGTAACTTCTAATACTTTTTCTTCTTTTGATTACTTCGTAAAATTCCATAATTTTTAATCTATTTAAGCGCCTGACGCGATTTGAACGCGCGACCTGCGGATCCGGAGTCCGCCGCTCTATCCACTGAGCTACAGGCGCTTTTGAATAATTTTAACCTCTTTTCCTAAAAAGTCAAATTTTTAAAATTACTATAAAGACTTTAAAAATAAAGTCGCGAAGAGAAATTAATTTTAACCTCTTGCTCTTTAAATCCTTCTTTTAGATAGTTAAATTCCCAGGTAAAAGAGAGATTTTGGTTGAGATTTTTGCTAAGTAAAATGGAAAAATTATAAGAAAATCCTTTGGGTTCATAATAAGCTAATTCTAAGGGCAAAATTTCTTTGGGGTAAATTCGATAGATTATTTCTAAAAAGGTAGTTAAATAGAGATTTTTTAAGATTTCGTTATTTTTTTCTAAAGTGAGACTGGTTTTTTTAATTAAATAATCTTTTCTAAATGGTAGAAAATATTGATAATAAATAAAGAAGATACCTGGTTTTAAGTTTAAATTATAATTTTCTTTTAATTCCCATAAATTAGAAAATCCATAAGTTTTTCCTTTTTGATAATAAAATTCGCCTTTTCTCTTTTCCTCCTTTTCAAATTGGAGAACCTGTGTAAGACTTAATGATTTTGATAGTTCTTTTTTAAGAGTAAGGAGATTTTGTACCCCTTTATTTTTGGGATTTTCGTATATTAGATCTTTATTTTCTTTTTGATAATAATTTATTTTGTAATTTATCAGAAAATTTTCTTTGATATAATAATCGGTCAGGAATTGGCAATCTAAATTTTTAGGATAAGTAAAATTGGAAGAAAAACTTATTTTTAACTTTTTTATTGGCAACCAACAAAAACTGTGATTAAATTCGGCTTTGGAAATTCTTTTCCCTTTTCTTAAAGGAATAATTTCTTTTAAATATTCACCAAGAGAATCAGGATAATATTCATTAGTTATCGTATCTTTTGAATAATTACCTTCCCCTTTTTTCACTTTAACAAATCTTATCTCTTTAATAACTTCTTCTTCGTTAGTAAATTTTTTAGAAAAACTAAATTGGAAAACATTTTTAAAAGAATAATTAAAATCAAAATCAGAAAAAAAGGAGTTTTCAAAAAAACCAATGATAAAAGAGGCTTTGGGATTATTTTGATTGGTGATACCCAATTTAGTAATTTTCTTTTTATTTAAATGATTTTTTTCTGTTTCCCTTTCATAAGTTAAAAAAAATTTACTTTCCTTAAAATAAAAATTGATACCCCAGCAATGGGTTAAAAAATAATTATTAGTATCCTTTCGGTAAGTAAAAGAATAGGTTGGATTAAAAGAATGGTAGGTTGGTGATGTGACAAAAGAAAAGATATTTCTATTGTAATAATCCTTCTTTAAAGAAATTTCATTGAAAAAGAAGTTAAATTTACTAACTCCAAAATAATCCCAGTTTTTTTCCTTTTTTATCAATTCTAATTTATTAAGAAAACTTAAACTTTTAACAGGCGAAAAATTTATTTGAAAAGATGTTCTATTTTTCAAAGGGAAATTAAAGAATTCTTCATTTTTTAATTGAGAAAGAATTTGGTAATTTTTAAATAGGTGAAGATTTTTAAAAGATAAAAAGATTTTTTCGCTTTGATAGGAAAAAGCAAAATTTGTTCCGTAACCATAACAATTTGTATCACCATAGGGTGAAAAAATATTTTCATCTTTTTTATTTACCATTCCACCAACTTGAATATTTAAATTTTCATTAATCGGTATTTCCAAATTAATTGAAGTAAAAAGATTTTCTTTTGGTAAATCTATTTTAGAGTAGGGAAGATATTTTCCCTTGTTTTTACCAACATAATAATAACAATTTTTTATATTATCATAATCATAATCTCCTAAACTTTCACCAACAAAGGTAAAATTTACCAGATAACTACCATTATTTTCGCCGACATAGAAAAATATCTCACCCTCTTTTTCATAATCACCCTTATTTTTGCCAACATAGCGAAAAGAATTTATGTAAGCCTTTGCTGTATCGTTGCCAATTTTGGTAAGATAGTTTTTTATTTCCTTATCAAAAAATTCTCTTTTATTCTTATCCTTTTCCCAATAATAACTTATATTAGTTTTTATTGGCAGGCGAGTAGTCAAAAGAGTTAAACAATAGTTATCTTTTTCGTAAATTTCTTCTTCGTATAAAAAATCTATTTCAATAAGATTGCGGGAGGTAATGATCCAACGATTAGTAAAACTTATAAAACCAAATTCGTAATCAATTAAATAATCTTCATTATTACCCCTTTTTAACAGTTTGCCATCTAAATATACCCTCTCACTATTTGGTAAGATTTTTATCGATTTATCCTTTTTTAGATAGTAAGGTCCTTGGATAAAATCTTTACCATAAAATTGTATCTTTTCATATTTAAAAGGAGTTGTTAAATAATGAAAATAAAGGGTTTCATAAAGATTTGTTTGAAAAAAAGATGCTCCTATACCTTGAGAAGAAAGTCTTCCAAAATGGGAAAAATCTATTTCTTTACCTTGATTTCCCCAAGTTAAAGAAAGGCTTTTTGTTTTCATTTTCAAATAAGAATTGTCCATCTCTTTTACTGATAAACCCTCTTCTTTATTTTCTTTGCCATTAAAGAAGCCTTCAAAATTTATTTCATCCACATTACCATTTAAGGAGAAATTTGTTTGCTGATTAAGATTTATCCCTTCTTTATTGTGATAATTTAATTTGATCTCTTTTTCTCCTTCTAAAATAATATCATTAAAACTGGTATTAAAAGAAGTATCAGTTATTAAAGGAGAGATAGCAGAAAGGGAATCAGATTCTATTTTCTTTATAATAGGAGGTGATAGAAAGGGGATTGAAAAAGGCAAATAAAAATAGATAATTTTAAGGGTACAGGGAAGTAAAGATGGCAACTTTTTTATCTCAATGACCCCTTTTTCATAATTAATAAAATAACCATCTTTTTTAACAAATTCTTTTTGAAAATAAAGGGTTTCTGAATTTTTTATAATTGGATAATTCTTTAGATAAATTGTTAAATAATTATTATTTATATTATTTATTATAAAAGTCTCTTCCCTTTTCAAATTGAAGAAGAGATAAAAACAGAAGAAAAAAAGGTTCATCAAATAAAATTTTAATTTTATATAACTTTAAAGTCAATTAATTAAATATATTCTACTATTTCCCTTGACATTTTAAAATTTTTGCCTATATTTGTATTAGTTATGTTTATAGAACGTTATAAATTCTTAATAGAAATATTTAAAAATGGGAAAAAATTTGCACAGAAGAAGAAAAACCTAATGAGGGGGTAATAGGGGGTAGGTGTATCATACGGGAATATTTTTAACTCTATTAGTGTTAATAATAATATTTTTATTAATGGTAATAACAATAACTTTATTAAGGCGAATAACAATAATCTTATTAATGGCCTTATAAATAAGCGGATTTTTAAGAATTTCGTAGTGCCTAAATAACTTATAGATATTAGACTATATAGATGAGTTTCCTATAAATGGAAAGAAAAGTAAAGCAAAATATAATAAATAATAAGAATAGTTAGGAGAACGATAAACCCACATAATAAAATGTTGCTTTATTCAGGATATTTTAGAAGATATTTATTTGAGCATAAGCAAAAGGTTTTTAGGGCATTTTTATCCTGACATCCTTATTACTCTGGTAAACATCTTTTAATACATTTACTATTTTTATTGACTTTTTCTAAAATTTTGGTATTATAATTTAGTGATAAATTTTAAAAGGAGGAGAGTATAGGAAATAAATGTGTTGTATGGAGAAGGAAGAAATCTATTATAAGCATAAAAGATATTTAGATTTATTGTTACTTTTTTTCGTCTTCATCACTGTCGTTCCCTTATTTCTTTTAATTTTTTTAGCAATCAAACTATCTTCCCGCGGTCCTCTCTTTTATAAACATAAAAGAGTAGGAAAAAATGGCAGACCCTTTTATGTTTATAAGTTTCGCACTATGGTGGATGGTGCTGAGGCGCTACTACCTAAAATTTTAAAGAATAATCCTCAGGCGCGAGAAGAGTTTGAAAATGGGTACAAGTTAAAAAACGATCCAAGGGTAACACCTATTGGGAAAATATTAAGAAAGACAAGTCTTGACGAGTTACCTCAATTAATAAATATCTTAAGAGGCGAAATGAGTTTTGTTGGACCAAGGCCAATTGTGGAAGAAGAAAAAGTGAAATACGGAGAATATTTACCTTTGCTTTTAAAAGAAAAACCTGGTTTGACAGGACTTTGGCAGGTTTCCGGTCGAAATAATCTTTCCTATGAAGAGCGGGTAGCCTTGGATATGGAATATATTCGCAAAAAGAGTTTACGTTTAGATATAAAAATTATTTTAAAAACTATTCCGGTACTCTTTTCGGGAAACGGAGCATATTGATAAATGATTTTCGTTACTGGTGGTGGTGGTTATATAGGCTCAGTAGTTGTTAGGTTATTGATTGAAAATGGTTATCAGGTGATCGTTTACGATAATTTATCCCGCGGACATTTATCGGCAATTGATAAAAGGGCGATTTTTATTAAAGGCGATTTGGCAGATAAGGATTTGCTTTCTAAGGTTTTTAAAAAGTATCCAATTGAAGCGGTTCTTCATTTTGCCGCCTATATTGAGGTTGGCGAATCGGTGAAATATCCTACTCTTTTCTTTGATAACAATGTGAAAAATTGTATAAATTTACTTAACTGTATGTGTGAAAATGGGTGTTATAAAATAATTTTTTCCTCTTCGGCAGCCGTGTATGGGGAACCAATTGAAATTCCAATTAAAGAAAACCATCCTTTATTACCAATAAATCCCTATGGAGAAACAAAAAGATTGATTGAAGAATTGCTTTTTTCTTATGAAAAATATTGTGGTTTGAAATTTATTTCTTTAAGATACTTTAATGTGGCGGGTGCTTACGAAAATTTAGGAGAGGATCACCGTCCAGAAACCCATCTAATTCCTTTGATTGTTAAAGCAGCATTGGGAAAGGAGAAAATTTTTAAAATCTATGGAGATGATTATCCAACACGAGATGGCACTTGTATTCGGGATTATATTCATGTGTATGATTTAGCAATTGCTCATATTTTGGCACTGAAAAAACTCTTAAAAGAAGATAAAAGCGAAGTTTATAATTTAGGAAGTGAAAATGGGTATTCGGTCAAAGAAGTTTTTGAGACAGCCTGTGAGGTTATTGGGAAAGAGATTCCTTATGAGATTGTTGATAGGAGACCTGGAGATGTGCCGATATTAATTGCCTCTTCCGAAAAAATTAAAAAAGAATTGGGTTGGAAGCGGGAAAAGGATGATTTAAAAGTAATAATTAAGGATACTTTTGAGTGGCATAAGAGATTTCCATCGGGCTATCCAGATTGAACCAAAATATTATCAATTAGACGGGCTTTGCCAAAAAAAACTGCCAAAGCGATACAAACTTTACCAGTAATTTCTTTTAGGGGTTCTAAAGTTTTCGCATCAACAATTTCAATATAATCAATTTTACCCGAACTTTCCGTAGTAATAATTTTTTCCATTTCTTTTATTATCTTTTCGGGATCTTTTTCTCCTTCCTTTATCATTTTTTTTGCTAACATTAATGACCGATAGAGCACCGTGGCTTCTTTCCTTTCCTTTTCGTTAAGATAAATATTTCTTGAACTACATGCTAATCCATCTTTTTCACGGACCGTTGGCGCCACAATAATTTTGATATCAAAATTTAGGTCTTTCGCCATTTTTTTTATAATCACTGCTTGCTGATAATCTTTTTGACCAAAAACGGCAATATGGGGTTTAACAATATTAAATAATTTAGTAACTACTGTTGCCACTCCTTCGAAATGACCAGGTCGAGAACGACCACAAAGACCTTCCGAAAGTTTTTTTACTTGGACATAGGTTAGACAAGGCTCCGGATACATTTCTTTTTCGCTGGGATAGAAAATAATATCTACCCCCAACTCCGCCAGTAACTTTTTATCTCTTTGGAAATCTCGGGGGTAAATTTGGTAGTCTTCTTTTGGACCAAATTGTAAGGGATTGACAAAAATACTAACAACGCAAACATCGCTTTTCCTTTTAGCAATTTTAACTAAACTCAAGTGTCCCTTATGAAGATAGCCCATTGTCGGTACAAAACCAATGATTTTCCCTTTTTTTCTTAACTGGTCGGCAATTTTCTGCATCTCTTTTATTTTCTTAACAACTTTCATCGGCTTTAAAACTATGTTCTTCATTAGGAAACTTTCCCTTTTTTACTTCTTCTAAATATTCGCTTACCGCCTTTTTAATTAAAGTTAATAAGTCGGCATATCTCTTAACAAACTTAAATTTCTTTTCGTTCAATCCTAACATATCATGAAGAACGAGAATTTGACCATCGCAATAGGGACCAGCACCAATTCCAATCGTCGGAATTTTTAATCTTTCCGTAACTATTTTTGCTACCTCCATTGGAACCTTTTCTAATACTATAGCAAAACAACCCGCTTCTTCTAACATCAGGGCATCTTTCAATAATTTTTCTTGTTCCTCTTTTGTTCGGGCTTGTAATTTGTAGCCGCCTAGCTGGTGAACCGATTGAGGAGTTAATCCTAAATGTCCCATAACTGGAATTCCAAATTTAACTAAATGTTCAACAATCGGCACCACCGGTTCGCCACCTTCCAATTTTACTCCTTGAGCGCCGGCTTTTAAAAATAAACCAGCATTTTTTAATGCCTCTTCTTTAGAAATTTGATAAGATAAAAAAGGCATATCACCAACAACAAAGGCTCTTTTTACCGCTCGGGCAACTGCTGAGGTAAACATTAACATCGCTGAAAGGTCAATGGGTAAAGTAGTTTCGTAACCAAAAATTACATTAGCAGCTGAATCGCCTACTAAGATTAAATCCACTCCGCTCTCGTCCAAGATTTTGGCAGTTAGATAATCATAGGCGGTTAAAGCAACAATTTTTTCTTTTTTTTCTTTCATTCTTAATAATAAATCAATAGTGACTTTCACATTAAACCAAAAATTTTCGTCCTTCCTTTAAATTTTCAATAGCAATTATTAAATCCCGAAAGGCTTTTGGATTTTCCCAATAGTTATAACTTTCCGTATTCACAATTAAGATGGGCACACGAGAATAATGGAAAAAAAATTGATTGTAGGCATTAGCAATTGCGAGCAGATATTCCCAATTAATTTTTTTTTCATATTCTCGCTCACTTCTGCGCAAACGTTCCCAAATTGTTTCTAAATTAGTTTGCAAAAAAACTATTTTAGTAGGTCTAAGAGTAAGATTTTTTTCTAAAAGTTGAAAAATTTTTTCGTAGATAAAATATTCACTTTCGGATAAATTGACACTAGCATAAATCTTATCTTTTTCCAATGTGTAATCACTTACAATTTTTTTCTCCGCAAATAAAGAAAGTTGGTTTAAACTTAGTTGTTGTTGATAACGGCTAAGAAGGAAAAAGAGTTGGGTCTGAAAGGCATAAGTTCTTTTGTTTTCGTAAAAATTTTTTAAAAAAGGATTTTCTAAATTATCTAATATCAATTCAGCACGCCAATAATTAGCTAATTTGGTAGCCAAATAAGTTTTGCCTATTCCCATAATCCCTTCTATTGCCACGTATTCGAGTTCCTTTTTTTCCATATCCGAACACCATTAGTATCTATCTTTTCGCTAAATTCTTTTAAGTTTTTTTTAACTACGGGATGATAGAAATCCGGCGCCACTTCCAATAAAGGGATTAATACAAAATTTCTTTCTAAGATTTTGGGATGAGGAATTTTAAGATATTTATCATCAATGATTTCTGAATTATAGAAAAGGATATCAATGTCTAATAAACGGGGAGCATTTTTGAACAATCTTAATCGGTAAAACCTATTTTCAATTTTTTTAATCATCTTCAAAACTTCTTTTGGTGGCAGGTTGGTTTTAAAGACGCCCACGCTATTAATAAAAGAAGGTTGAAAAGGAAAACCAACTGGTTTGGTTAGATAAAAAGAAGAAATTTTTTGGGGATAGATATTAACCTTTTCTAAAAATTTAATAGCCCTTTCAATATTTTTCACACGATTTCCGAGATTGCTACCAAAGGATAAAATTACCTCTTTCATTTATAAAAATAATGAAAATTCTAAATTTTGTCAATAAATTTATTAGCCAATTCTTCAAAACTTCTTCGCCATTTTTGAGGATCCGGAAATTCAGCGATATTTATCGCTAACCATTGGTAAAAATTTTTCTCAGATAAAAAAGGTAGATAATATTTAGTGGTTGATTCATAGATTGTTAATAAATAACCGACCACCTTTTTATTTAATAATTCAATTGTGTCAATTAAATTCCTTAAAGATTGGTTAAACTTATCTTCGGGAAAGTAATTTGGTTGGTTAAGAAAAATACCCCATTCACATTGAATCAATGCTTTTATTTCTCCTTGATAGAAGACGCCCAAGTCAATAATTTTCCCTTTTATATTCAAGCCTGCTCGAACTAACCAATGGGGTAATGTTAAGAAATATCTTCGGGCATGATAATAAGCAATTACTTTTAAATCTTCTTTGGAAAAGAGACGGAAGGAAAGTAAATCTTCTTTTATTTTAACCAAAAATTGACCGGTTAAAAATTGGTTAAAAGTTTGATAACTCATTCATGAATAAAAAAATTGGTTAAAAGAATTATTAAAAATATTCCTAAAATAAAGATTATAAAAGAGTAAATACTTTTTCTTAAATCTATTTCCCGATGGAGTTCCGGAATAATATCAGAAGAGGCGATATAAAGAAAATTACCTCCGGCTAAGGAGAGAAGAAAGGGTAAAAGGGATTGGAATTTTTCTAAGAAAAGAAAGCCGATAATTGCTCCTAAGACGGCGGCAGTAGCACTTAGAAAATTATAAAATAATGCTTTCCTTTTGGTGTAACCTCCATAAACAAGAATTGCAAAATCACCAATCTCTTGCGGTATTTCGTGGACAATTGTTCCTAATGTTATTAACAGACCGGTTTTCAAAGAAGTTAAATAACCAGCAGCAATTATTAAGCCATCAATGAAATTATGAAGGGAATCACCAAGGAGATTAAGAGGACCAATCGGATGGATTTCACATTTAGGCAAATGGCAATGACGCCAACGGATAATTCTTTCTAAGATGAAAAAGATGAGAAAACCAATGGTTAAAAAAAGAGAAAAGAGATAAGGAGGGAAATGTTCAATAGTTTCTTTTAAAATATGAAAAAAGACAATACCGAAGAGAACACCACCGGCAAAAGCGACTAAATAATAAATAATTTTTTCAAATAGATTAGTTTTAAAAAATAAAAAGAAAATGCCAATAAGAGAAAGAAGGCTAACAAAAATGGAAGAAAAGAGAGTATATAGAAAAATCATAATTGGTCGATGTGATAGCCAACCATTAGGGCTCGTTCATTCATTTCTAAAAACTGGGGTGTTACTCGATGAGAGATTGCTTTTTTTAATGATTCAATCTTTACAATTTCCGTAAAACGAGCCAGAGAGCCCAAAAGAATGATATTGGCAAATAATTCCCGTCCCAATTTTTCTTTAGCAATCAATGAAAAAGGAAAGGCATAAATTTTTATATTTTCTTTATTAAAATTTCCACAGTAATAAGAGTCAATAATCAGAATACCGTTCTCTTTTAATTTTTTAATATATTCCTCCAGGGCTTGGCGGCTTAAGCAAGCCAAAATATCTAAATTCTGAGTTTGAGGAAAATAGATTGGTTTGTCACTGATAATTATATCGGCTTTAGAGGCGCCACCTCGTGCTTCTGGACCATACGATTGAGTTTGGGAAACATATTTATTTTCATAAACACCCACTGCTTCGGCTAAAACAATTGCCGCAAAAATAATTCCTTGGCCACCAGTTCCAGCAATTCTAATCTCTTTTTTCATCTATTATCCTTTTTAATTTTTCACAATACTCTTCTCTTTCTCTATCTAATAAAATACCAATCGCAATTTTATCAGCGGGTATTTCGGAAAGGTCTTTGATATGGGAAATATTAATTGCCCTATTTTTAAAATCTTCTAACATTTTTACTGCGTCGCCTAATCTATTTAAACGACCGTAAAGGGTTGGACATTGAGAAATTACTTCTACCACTGAAAACCCTTTTTTTGTTAGTGCTTTTTTAAATATATTTTTTAAATGGGCAGTATGATAGGTAGTGGAACGAGCAAAAAACACAGCACCAGCACTTTTTGAGATTTCATAAATATCAAATTCTTCTTCGGGATTGCCATAAGGGGTTGTATAAGTAAATTTTCCTTTTGGAGTTGTGGGTGAAACCTGACCACCAGTCATTCCGTAATTAAAATTATTAATAATTATTACTGTTAAATCAATATTTCTTCTTGCCGCGTGGATAAAATGGCTCAAGCCGATTGCCAAGATATCACCGTCACCACCAATAACAATCACCTTTAAATGGGGCTTTGCCAATTTTACTCCGATAGCACAAGGAATTGCCCGACCGTGAAGGGTATGAAAGGTATCACAATCAATATATCCAGGAATACGAGAAGAACAGCCAATTCCTGATACCAAACAGATATTATTTTTATCTAAATTTAATTCGTTAAAAGTTCTTATAAGAATATTAGTAATTGTTCCGATACCACAACCAGGGCATAAAATATGGGGAAATCTTTCGTCTAATCTTAAATAATTTTTTATCTCTTCTTTCATATTACCGCTAATATTTCTTCCGGAGTTATTATTTCACCGTCATATCTCTGAACACCAACAATTTCAATTTCCGGACTTATTGCCCTTTCAATTTCATTGATTAATTGTCCTTGGTTCATTTCAACAACAATTACCTTCTTAGCACTTTTTAATAAAGATTTTAAGGGTTTATCTGGAAAAGGCCAGATTGTTTTAAGGCGAATATAACCTAAGGCTCTTTTTTCTTCTTTTTCAAAGATATATTTTGCTTCTAACGCAGTGCGGGCAGATATTCCGTAAGAGATAAGACAAATTTCGGCACCAATATCTTGATATTCTAAATCCCATAATTTTTCTTTATTATCTTCAATTTTTCTTTTTAGCCTATCTAATTTTCTCTTAATCTCTTCTGGGTTATTAGTAGGAAACCCATCTTCCCGATGAGTAAGTCCAGAAATATGGATTCGATAGCCTTCACCAAAATAGGCAACTTCCGCATCATAAATTGTCTCTTCTGAATAGAGTAAAAATTCTTCAGGGCTTTTTTTCTTTCTCTTTGGTTGGTAGATTTCAATTTCTTCGGGCAATTCAACCACTTCTCGCATATGAGCAATTATTTCATCGGTTAGCAAAATTACCGGTACCCTTAAAAAATAGGCAGTATTAACTGCTTTAACTGTTAAATAGAAACTTTCCAAGACACTGTAAGGATAAAAAACAACAATCGGATGGTCGCCGTGGGTTCCCCATCTTGCTTGCATTACATCGCTTTGGGAAGGTTTTGTCGGCAAGCCGGTAGCCGGACCACCTCTTTGGACATTTACAATAAGACAAGGTATTTCTGCCATACAAGCATAACCAATCCCTTCTTGCATCAAAGAGAAACCAGGTCCAGAAGTGGCGGTCATTGCTTTCATACCAGCAGCACTAGCACCAATCACCGCATTTATTGAAGCAATTTCGTCTTCCATTTGGATAAAAACTCCGCCAATTTTTGGTAATTCCCTTGCCATATATTCAGCAATTTCGGTAGATGGAGTAATTGGGTAGCCAGCAAAAAATCTTATTCCGGCTTTTATCGCTCCAATCGCAACCGCTTCATTTCCCGATAATAACTGACGCATTATTTCTCTTTTTCAATAAAAATAGCAAAATCTGGACACATCAACTCACAAAGATAACAGGCGATACATTCATCAGGATTTTTGGCAAATACCTTAAAATCCTTATCCCAATCTAAAACCTTTTTCGGACAGAAATTTATACAAATACCACAACCTTTACAAAAATATTTTATAACTTTTATCTTTTTATTATCTTTAGAAAGATAAACCTTTGGTTCTTCTTTTAAGAATTTTTTCACAGATTTAACTTTGCTAATAAATTAACTATCTCTTGTGGCTCTTCAAAAACTTCGATACCAGCACTTATAAAGGCTTCAATTTTACTTTGGGCAGTTCCTTTTCCCTGCTCAATAATTGCTCCGGCATGTCCCATTCTCTTTTCCGGTGGAGCAGTTTTTCCAGCAATGAAACCAAATATTGGTTTTTTGATGTTTCTTTTTACAAACTTTGCTGCCTCTTCTTCATCCAAACCGCCAATCTCACCAATAATGACAATCGCTTTTGTTTCTTCATCTTTATTAAAAAGTTTTAAAATATCAACAAAATCCATTCCTTTAATTGGGTCACCACCAATACCAACAATTGTTGATAATCCATATTTGGTTTGCGAGATATGATAAGATATTTCATAAGTCAAAGTTCCGCTTCTGGAGACAACACCAATAACACCCCTTTTAAAATATTCGTGAGGGATAATACCAATTTTTACCTCTTCCGGAACCAATATTCCTGGGCAGTTTGGTCCCAATAGTTTAGATTTTTTATTTTTTAGATAGGCATTAATTTTCATCATATCATGAACTGGTATTCCTTCGGTGATTACGACAATCAAAGGGATGTTTTCATCTATTGCTTCGTAAATAGCATCAGTAGCAAAGGCAGCAGGAACAAATATAATACTGGCATCAAATTCAAAATATTTCTTTGCTTCATAAATAGAATTAAAGACCGGTATTGGTTCACTATTTTGAAAATCAATCTTCTGGCTACCTTTTCCTGGTGTCACACCGGCAAGGATTTTTGTGCCAAAATTAATCATTCTCTGGGTATGGAACTGTCCGTCCCTGCCGGTAATTCCTTGAACCAAAACCTTTGTATCTTTATTAATTAAAATACTCATAATTTTACGGCAATTTCCACTGCCTTTTTAATCGCCTCTTTCATATCATCAATTAAAATTACTTTGGTATCTTTTAATATTTCATAAGCCTTATCCTGATTAGTGCCAATCAGACGGGCAACAATTGGAATATCTATCTCTTTGATGACCGACAATAATCCCTGAGCCACATCATCGCAACGGGTAATTCCACCAAAAATATTTACTAAAATTACTTTTATATCTTTATCTTGGATTAATAATCTCAATGCCTTTTCTATTCTTTCTTTATTTGTTGAGCCACCAATATCCAAAAAATTTGCTGGGTTTTCGCCATATTTTTTTATCAAATCTAATGTTGCCATTGCCAAACCAGCACCATTCACAATACAGCCAACCTTTCCTTCTAATTTTATATAAGAAAATCCCAATGTCTTTGCCTCTTCTTCAATCTTATTCCTGATTTCCTGCTTTTCATAAGTTTTCAATTCGGGATGGCGAAAGAGGGCATTATCATCAATAATCATTTTCGCATCAATCGCACAGAAATTATTATCAGAAGTTAATGCCAAAGGATTAATCTCTACCAATTGGGCTTCATAAAGAAAGAAAATAGTTGTCAATTTTTGCAAAAGTTCACTAAATTGATTAACCAGAGATAAATCACCAAACAAATCTAAACAGAGGTTTCTTGCTTGGTAATTTTTTAAACCTAATAATGGGTCAATGTTTATTTTTAAGATACTTTCTGGTCTTTCTCTTGCCAACTCTTCAATTTCAATTCCACCTTCTTTTGAAGCAATAATAATTGGGCTTTTTTCCTGTCGGTCAATAGTTACTGAAAGATATAGTTCTTTTTTTATATCAACAAAACTACTTACCAATACTTTTTCAACAGGTATATCTTTTATTTTTAACGAGAATATTTCTTTTGCTAATTTTTTGGCTTCATTTTCATTTTCTATCTTTTTAATTCCACCTGCTTTACCTCTGCCACCAACCAAAACCTGTGCCTTAAATATACAAGGAAAACCAATCTCTTTAGCAAAAATCATTGCCTCATATTCATTATTTGCCAATTTTTCTTTGGGAGTAAAAATATTAAATCTTCTAAATATCTCCTTTGCTTGATATTCAAACAACTTCATAGATTTTTAATTTTAGTAAAAATTGAGATAAAATCAATAAAATCAATAAAATAACTTTTCATAAAAAATTAAGGCATAGGGGAGGGGGTATATATCTATAAGTCCTTATAAATCAAAGACTTATATAGGTATAGGGTTATCCCTATATCAGTATACTATATAGTCCTTTTAATAATATGAAATAAACTTTTTGATTAAAAATTTTGGGTTGAGTAAAGATTTTTTTAATCTGAGCAATCAAAGGTTAAAATTGTTAATTTAAGATATTTTTAATTTGATTGCCTTTTTGGGGCATTGGTAATAGCATTCTAAACATCTAATACAGTCGGTTTGGTTAGCATTTTCATAGACATTTATATCGGTGGGGCAGACTTTTATACAGATATTACATTTACCACATTTTTCTTTATCAACTTCTAAATGGAAGAGGCTTATCTTATTAAAGAGAGAATAAATCGCACCAATAGGACATATTACTTTGCAAAATATTCTTTTTATAAAGATTGCCAGGATAAAGATAATTATTAATATCAAAATCTTTAGATAGAAAAATAACCCAACCATTGTTTTTAAACTATTCTCTGGGTCGTATAATACTAAAGGGATTCCTGCTTCTAATGTTCCTTGGGGACAAAGTTTACAAAACCAAGGTTCATTGGTAAAAAAGACAATAAAGGTTGCCAAAAATATGAGAAAGATATATTTGAGAAAAGTCAAATCAATTTCTTTTATACGGATTTTTAAGATTATATCTAAGAGAAGACCGATAATTGTTGAAGTTAAAATTATAACAATTTTAATGATTAAAGAAAGATAGTTAAATTTAAGCCAGATTAAAAAATAAGAAGAGAGAAATAGTATAATGGTAAATAAAGGGGTAATTTTAGGAAGAGAGATTTTTTTCTTACTTATTTTAAAAAGTAGGTCTTGGAAAAGACCAAAAGGACATAGCCAACCACAAGCCATTCTGCCAACAAAGGCACCAATAATAAAGAACAAACCCAAGGTATAAAAAGGAAAATCTTTAATTATTATAGAATGTTGATAGGCACCCAATGGACAAGAAAACCAAGTGGTTGGAGTTGACCAGCAGTTTAATATCGGCACCAAAAAACTTTTTAAATATCCGGTATAAATTAATGTCTTTTCAAAAAATACTAAAATATAACTGTTGATTAATATTGTAAAAATTATTTGGGAGATTCTAAAAGGTCTCATCCTAAACCCATACAAGAAAGGCAAAGTAAAATACCGGTGTTAAATACTTCTTTAATCTGTTCTAATCTTACTGCCATAATTAAAAAGATAATTCCAATAATTAAAGGAATTAGAAAGAGATATCTTCTCATTATATTCTCACTTGTAAGGAAGTTTTTATTCCGCTGAAAGGTGCCTCATAACGACAGACACCACCAGAGCAAACAAGTCCGCCCCTTTCTTGGCCAATTCTTATCCGCCAAGTTATGTTTTGGGTAATAAAGAAGGTTCCTTCTAATAATAGCCATTTGTCTTCATAGTCATATTTGGGAACCTTTTTTGTTGTTCTTTGGTAACTAATATTAAATATGAAATAGGGATTATATTCATATTCTAAATTTATTCCCCAATCCTTGTATTTTAAAGTATCATCAGAAGAAAAATTCAAAGGTATTTCTAAACCAAAGGTATGATTATTGAAAGATAATTTAGCCTCATTAGTAAATTTTAATTCTTCGGTTATATCTACTTTTGCTTCAATTCCTTTTTTCTTATGGTATTCAAAGGTGAAGGTATTATTAAAATCTTCATTCTTTTTTAGATTAATTTTATTAATAAATTCTTTTAGATATTTATCTTTTTTATTAGTTTGTAAATAGCCATAACTACCCTCATAATTTAGAAAATCAAAAGGTGTGAAATTTAGTGAGATGCCAAATCCTTTTTCGTCTCTTCCACGGTTGATTGATATTCCTTCTTTACTTGGTGTGGGCACATCGTTATAACGATATCCTTCACCACCAAAATCAATACTATCATATTTCATTCCTTCTAAACTGAGCCCAAAACCAGTAAAAGTGAAAGAGGTTACTAAATAATGGCCATATCCTTTTTTTCTACCACCAATTACTTCACGGGTAGAAAGTTTTTCAGCAAATTCATAATAAAAGTCAAAAAAATTAGAAGTAAAAGAGATACTTGGACCAAATATTTCAGTAAAGGCACGAGGAGTTATATCCTTTTCTTTATTTAACCGTACATATCTTCCACCAATTTCTAAAAAAGAGAAAGGATAGATTATAATTTCTCCACCTCTTAATTGGTCAGTGGTGTCATTTTCATATTGGTATCTATTCTCTTGGAAGATGATATTCTTCATTTTTCCGGCAAAGAGGGTGATATCAGATTTTAAAATATGAGATATTGCCCGACCACCGAATAGCACCTTATCATAACGAAAATCCTCATTAAGATAAGAACGGAAAGTAAGACTACGACCAAAGACTTGGTAAAAATTTCCAAGCAAAAATTCAATCTTCGGATGGGAATATTCAAAATTGTAATAATATTCTTTTAAACTCTTTTTAGGTAAACTTGGTTGATAAAGGAAAATACCTGCTCGTAAGTAAATATTTTCATAGTTAATTAAAAACCGCGACTTGCCCTCAAAATGGTCAGAGAGTTTGAATTCAGGTTCTTTTTTTGTCCAAAACCAATATTCGCCTTTAATTTCACCGGAAATGTTTAACTTCTTTTCAACCGGCATTTCTTCCTGGGAATAGAGATAAAAGAAAAGAAAGAAAAATAAGAAAAATTTACTTTTTCTCTTCATTTATTATTTCTTCGATAACTCTTATAAATTTCTTTTCATCGCCCTTTTTATAACCCCGAGAAACTAACCGAATATTTCCCTTTTTATCAAGAATAAAACTTGTTGGCATCGTTGAACCGACACCAAAAAGTTCTCTCACTTTTCCATCAGGGTCTAATAAGATTTCGTATTTCCATTTCTTTCCTTTCACAAAGGACTTTACATTATTTATTGCCCTTGGTCCATCTTCAGAAATAGCCAATACTTTAAGTCCTAATGTTTCATATTGGTCATAAATCTTTTTAAAGGCATCCAGTTCTTGAATACAAAGTTTACACCACAGTGCCCAGAAACTAATAAAAATTGGTCCTTTCCCCAAAAGAGAGTCAAGATAGATTTTTTCTTTATTGATGTTATAAAGAGAAAAACTTGGCGCTTTCTTATAAGATTTTAAGGTATCAGTTTTTTCTTGGGGATATATGAGGAAAAATAAAATTAAGATAAAAATTAAATTCCTTAATTTCATCTTTCACCTCCCAATTTTAGACTTTTACTTTGAATGATTTCTAAGTTATTAACATTTTGGATAAGGGCAACCACATTTAGATTTCTTTGATTTAAAGAAATATTAAAAGTAGTATCAAAGGTATCAAAAATTGTGGCATTAAAATTGATACCTTCTAAAGGAAAAAGATTTTCTCTTAAAACCCAATTGTTTTCAAAAAAAGGAGCTATTTCCGAAAATAAACTATCTTCGGTAAGAAAGACAAATAACCGATATTCTTGGGGAGTTGGATTTTCGCTATTAGAAATAATTTTAAGATTTATGGTGCTATTATTTAATGGATTTAAAAGAATTTGATAATAAGTACTTTCTGAAAGGGCATTTAAAATATAGTAATTATAGACTGAGTCAATATTTGTTATTTCTTCTAAGAAGACTTTATATCTTCCATTAAAAACGGCGGTTGGTATTCGGTTTATTTGGTATAAATCATAACGGTTTTCACATATTTCGTTTTGGAATTCGTCGCCTAAATGATACGCAATTATTGATAAACTATCTTGATATTCTTCTTTTAAATTTAATAAAGACTGCTCCGCAGCCATACAGAAAGGTCAACCTGCTTGAGTAAAGATTTCAACCAAAACTTTCTTATTTCCTTTTTTAAATTCAATTTTTGGTGCTTCGGAACAAGAAATTAAAAAAACAAAGTTTAACGTACTGAGTAAGAAAAATAGTCTATTCATAAAAGTTATTATAATTAAGAATAATTTTTAAATCAAGAAGTTTTATATAAAGGTGAAATTTCTCTCAGTTTTTTTACGATGGATGGAAATACTTCTAAAAGATAGTTAATATCTTCTTCTTTATTATCAATTCCCAAGGTGAAAAGAATGGAACCTTGGGCTAAAATGGGTGGTATGCCCATTGCCAAAAGAACATGAGATGCTTTTAACTGTTTAGAAGAACAAGCCGAACCAGAGGCACAAGCAATGCCATATTGGTTTAAATATAAAACCATTGCCTCACCTTCTATATATTCTACACAGAAACTAACGTGGTTAGGTAAACGATTCTCCGGATGTCCAGTTAAGTAAACATTTTCAACCATTCTTGGCAATTCTTGTATCAACTTATTTCTTAATCTTTTTAACCTTTCGTTTCTTTCTTCCATTTCTTTTATGGCAATTTCGTAGGCCTTTGCCATACCAATAATACCAATTAAATTCTCTGTTCCTGCTCGTCGATTATTTTCTTGAATACCGCCTTCAATCAATGGTTGGATTTTTGTCCCCTTTTTGATATATAATAAAGCAACACCTTTTGGACCATAAAAGGTATGGGAAGAAATAGTATAAAGGTTAACGTCTAATTCCTTTAAATCAATTTTTAATTGACCAGCCGCTGCCACACCGTCAGAGTGGAAAATAATATTATTCTCTTTGGCTATTTCAGCAATTTCTTTTATTGGTTCAATTGTGCCTACCTCATAATTGGCATGCATTATTGAAATCAAAATTGTTTCCTTTTTTATCTTCTTTTTTAACTCATCTAAATCAACAGTGCCGTATTTATCAACGGGCAGATAAGTTATTTCAAATCCCATTTTCTCTAACCTTTTTGCTGGTTGAATTATTGAGGAATGTTCAATTGCTGAAACGATAATATGGTTGCCTTTATCTTGATTGGCAAAGGCGACTCCCTTTATTGCCCAGTTATTACTTTCGGCACCGGAAGAGGTAAAGCAGATTTCCGAAGGTGAAACATTTAAAAGAGAGGCAATTTTTTCTCTTGCTTCTTCTAATAATTTTTTTGCTTCAAAACCAAAATAATGGGAACTTTGCGGATTACCAAATACCTCCTTTTGTAGATTTTCCATTAAGGACAAAACTTCCGGATGGATAGGAGTGGTTGCTTGGTGGTCCAGATAGACTCTTTTCATGGTCCTAAATGTTCTAAGGAAAATTTTTTATATGCTTCATAAGAAGTGAAACTGGTTAATAAATCATATTCGGTCTTTATAATTTGATAATGAGACTTTTCCATAGAAGCAAGATAAATCAACAATCTTTTGCTATTTTCATCATTAATCAATATTGAATTTTCCCGATAGAATTTCTCTGAAACCTCTTCCGCTTCCATCGCTGCTTCTAAAAGAGATTCTAACGATAATTTTTCAACCATATCAATTGCTGGTAAGGGGGTAAAGCCTTTTTCGGGCAATCTGATTTTTTGTTTAGGAAATTGATTTTTAAATACGTTTCTTAATAGTTTTTCATGTTTTTTCTCTTCATTTTTTAGAAAGTTTAATTTCTTTTCTAAGACTTTATTTTCTACTATTTTTTGTAATTTATTATAAAATTGATAAGCCTCAATTTCTGATTTTATCGCCTTTTGTAATATTTCTAAGGGAGTTAAGGCTTCTTCCATATCTCCTCCTTTTTATTTTTAATATTCTTCCAAGGTAAATTCCCGAAAATCAAACCAAAAACCGGTTTTTGTTAAAGAATCGATTTCGGCTTGAATTAATTTATAATGACCCTCTTCAATCTCTTTTAATCTTTGCCAGATTTTTTTAGCAATCTCGTCACTGCTCTCTTTTTCTTGTTTTTGATAGAAATCAATACTTTTGCTTTCTAATGATAAAGCCATTTGTAAGATATTTAATTCATTCAAATCCGATACCTTTTTCTCTTTGGGTAATAAGGGTTTTAAATTGATAACCGTTTTTTCAATCTCCGTTAAAGGAATTTCTACATCCTTAAATTTTTTTTCTTTTTCAAAATATTCTAATTCTCTTTCTAAGATCTCAATATGTTCAAATTCATCCATTGCTAAACGGATAAAAAGGTTTTTCCCTTTTAGGTCTTCAATCTGGTGTCCAAAACGAAGATAGGAAGAGAGTGCTTCTTTTTCCAAATTGATTGCTAATTGAAAGATTTCTTTCATTTAATTTCTCCTTTTATAGTTTCTAATTTTTTAATATGTGCCTTTTCTTCATTAATTAACTTTAACACCACAGGTGTTTCTTCTTGGGCAACTAAATTTAATATTTCATAATAAAAGAGCAATGTCTCCTTTTCAAAAGCAATTGCCAAGTCAATCAGCTCTTTTTCGTTTTTGGCTCTTTCCATTAAATTTAAAACTTTATCTTCACCAGTAAAGAAATGGGAGTCGGTGATTACTTTTAAATACAGTTTTACTTCTTCCCAATCAAAAGGTAAGGTATAAGGTGTTGTTTTTAATCGATTTTTAATTTCATTAAAAGCTTCCATATGTCTCAACTCTTCGCCTGCTAAGAAATCAAAGAGTTGTTTCAATTTCTCTGCTTTGGTCTTTTCTTTTGATTTTGAATAAAACTGATAACCACTTTTTTCAATCTGGATTGCCATTTCTAAAACCTCGTTTATTGAATAAAAGACCATTCTTCCTCCTTTTAAAATATTTTCCTTTTATCTTTAAAAATCTTTGCTAATTTCTGGGCTTGAAAAAATTCATTAAGTAGCCGATTAACATCGGTGACGGTAGTGCCGCTACCCAGGGCAATTCTTCTTTTTCTGCTACCGTCAATAATCTTAGGGTTTCTTCTCTCCTCTTTGGTCATTGAGAGAATAATTGCCTCCATTTTTATGAGTTCCTTTTCATCAAAATTTATTCCTTTTAACTCGGGAATCGGAACCATTGCTAAAATTTTTTGGAGGCTTCCCATTTTTTTTATCATTTTTATTTGGTTGAGAAAATCTTCTAAGGTAAATTCGCCTTTTAAAAATTTTTTTGCTAATTTCTCTTGTTCTTCCCTGCTTATTGTACTTTCAACTTTTTCTATTAAGGTTTTTATGTCTCCTCGTCCTAAAATGCGGCTGGCAATTCTATCAGGATGAAATTCTTGTAAATCCTCAACTTTTTCACCAACACCAATGAAGATTATTGGTGCCTTGCTTACTGCTCTGATTGAAAGGCAAGCACCACCTTTGGCATCACCATCCATTTTGGTTACAATTACTCCATCAATGCCAATTTTCTCATTGAATTCTTTTGCTTGATTTACCGCATCCTGTCCAACCATTCCATCAACTACTAAGAGATTATAATTTGGTTTTATTTTCTCTTTGAATTCTTTTAATTCTTTCATTAACTCTTCGTCAATATGAAGACGACCAGCAGTGTCAAAAATGACTAATTGGTTATTATTCTTTTTAGCAAATTCTAAGGCAATTTTTGCTGTTTCGAAAACATCTTCTTTAACGGGAATAAAATCGGCTTTCACCTTTTCGGCTAACATCTGGAGTTGTAAAGAAGCAGCGGGTCTTTTGGGATCGCAAGCAACCAACAAAGGTTTTTTGGATCGGTAATAATAAGCTAGTTTAGCAGCAGTGGTGGTTTTCCCGGTTCCTTGTAGACCAAATAGACAGATAGTATTAAAGGGGCCGCTCAGATTAAGTTTTATTGGTTTTTCACCAAGTAATTTTACCATTTCTTTGTATAACTCAACGATCACCAACTCACCAGGTTTTAAAGCGGAGGTAATTTTTTCCGATTTTAATTTTTCTTCTAAAGACCGTAGAAATTCTCCAACAACCTTATAGTTCACATCAGCATCCAAAAGTAAAATTCTAATCTCTCTTAAAGTATCAGAGATTTCTTTTTGGGAAAGGCGACCATAACCCAGAAGTTTTCTTTGTAATTTTACAAAACGATCAGCAATTATATCAAACATTTCTAATTTTTTTTATTACTAAAGAATAATCCTTTTCTTTAAAAATCGCACTACCGACAATTAATTTATCGGCGCCGGCCAAAATTAGTAATTTACTGTTTTCTGGCCCCACACCGCCATCTACCGAAATGGTTATTTTTAAATTTTCTTTGGTAATTAATTTTTTTAAATCCTCAATCTTTTTAATAACTTCGGGAATAAATTTTTGTCCTCCAAAACCAGGATAAACACTCATTATTAAGATCTCATTCAATTCATAGAGATAAGGGAAAATACTTTCAATTGGCGTTGGCGGATTTAAAGCAACTCCACATTCTAAATTATTTTCTTTAATTTTATTGATTGTTTCTTTTAATTCTTTCCCATCTTTCATTGCTTCACAGTGAAAGATTATTCCTAAAGAACCAGGAATAAACCATTCAATCATTTTAATTGGGGAGAATACCATTAAGTGAGTGATAATTGGTTTTTGTGCCACTTTTTTTAAGGCATTAAAAATTGGTGTACCAAAACTTAAATTGGGAACAAAATGGCCATCCATCACATCCAAGTGGAAAGAATCAATTCCTGCCTCTTCTGCCTTTTTTATTTCTTCCTCTAACTTTAAAAAATTACAATTTAAAATAGAAGCCGAAATATGCATTATTCCTTTCCTTTAGAAATAATTATTATAATTGAATCACCGGGTTTTACAAGTGTCCCTTCCTCTGGATATTGAAAGACAATGGTACCAATTTTTTCATTACTTTCCGTTTCTCTTATTTCTTTAATATAAAGAGAATAATTTTCTAGAATTTTTTGAACACTATTAATTTCTAAACCATAAAGATTAGGCATTGGAAAAATTCTTGCTTCTTTTGTAGCGTAATAAATTTTTACGAGGCTACCTTTACGAACCTTGGTATTAGGTTCCGGTTCGATTCCAATTATTTTCCCTTCTTTTTCCGGCAAATAAATTGATTCCACTGCTACTTTTAAATCATACTGGTTTAATAGTTGAATACTTTTTTCTAAATCAGTTTCGTAAATTTCCGGTATCCTAATAAATTTTGGTCCGGAAGAAACAATTATTTTTACATACCTACCGATTTTTATTTTGCTATTTGGTTCCGGTTTTTGTTTAAAAATTCTTCCTTCCGGAAAAGAACTTTCTTCGTAGATAATTTTTTCATCTAATTTTAGACCATTCTTTTTTAATGTTTCTTTTGCTTCTTGGGGAGTTAAGCCAATTAAATTAGGAACCCTAACTTCCCAAGAGGTTTTAACGAATATTGGAAGAATTAAAAACCCATAAAAAAATAGATTGAAAATAAACCCTAAAAATATTGCAAAGATAATTATTAAAATTTTAATTATTAAACGCATCGCCAGTTTTTATTCGATAACCATTAATAAAGTCTAAATCACTAATTATTTTTTTTCCGCTCGGTTTTAATTCCTTAATTCTTAAAAAAGAATTGCCACATTTTACATATAAACCTTTGTTTAAAATTAAAATTCCTCCGCAAGGAAGGAGGGGAAGATCATTTACTTCCTTTAAAGAAATTTCTGATTTTAATATAATTAATTGCTCATTCCGAAAAAAAGTATAGGCACCAGGTATAGGTGAAAGAGCACGAATTTGGTTGAAAATATCTTCTTTCCCTTTTTCCCAGTTTATTTTTCTCTCTTCCTTCTTAATTTTTGGTGCATAGGTTGCTAATTTATCATCTTGATAGATAACAGGTTCGTTATTTAAATACTTCTTAATTGCCTTAATAAGAAAATTTTTACTCAATTCTTTTAATTTCTCTTTGAGACTGCCGTAATTATCTTCCTCTTTTATTTCAATCTTTTCCTGACAGATAATTGGTCCGGCATCAAGTTTTTCATTAAGAAGAAAGGCAGAAAGTCCAGTTTCTTTTTCGCCATTCATTAGGGCTCTTTGGATTGGTGCGGCACCACGGTATTTGGGCAAAAGAGAAAAATGGATATTAATAATCCCTTTTTCAAAGATTTCAATTAATTCTTTTTTTAAAATCTTTCCATAACTGATTAATACTCCTAAATCAGGTTTTAGTTCTTTTAGAAGAGTTATGAACTCTCTATCATTTGGGTCTACCGGTTGAAAAATTTTAAGAAATAATTTTTCTGCCTTTTCTTTTATTGGATTTGGTAAAACTTTTAATCCTCTTCCCTTTGGTTTGTCTGGACTTGTAATTATACCAATAACTTCATAATTATTTTCTAATAGAGCTTCTAAACCGGGAATACCTAAATCATCGCTGCCAAAGAAAATAATTCTCATTTGATTTGGTTAAGAATAAACTTTTTTCTTATTTCGCTTAAATGGTCAATAAAAAGAATTCCTTGAAGATGGTCATATTCGTGAAGAAAACATCGGGCAAGAAGATATTTTCCTTCCAAAGTTATCTCTTTTTCATCTAAGGTTATCCCTTTTACAACAACGATTTTTGGTCTCAAAACAATCTCCCGAATATTAGGAATTGAGAGGCAACCTTCGTAATCTTCAATTTCTCCTTCTTGGTGGATAATTTCTGGATTAACTATCGTTAAGATTTTTGGTTTTTCTTTATCACCGCTCAAATTAACAATAAAAAGAGATTTTAAAACACCAATCTGATTAGCTGCCAGCCCTAAACCATCATAGTAGAAAAGGGTCTTTTCCATTTTTTTGACTAATTGGATAATTTTCTCATCAATTTTTTTAACCTGGGAACACTTTTTACGAAGAAGGGGATTAGGATAAGTTATTAATTTCGGTTTTTCTTCCATAATTAAAATTAACCTTGTTTTTTATAGGCAATTGAGGTTTTTTCAATTTCGATTTTAGTGTTTTCGTCTACTTTTAAAATAAATGTGGTCTCTTTAATATCAGAAATAACACCGTGAATTCCACCAGTGGTCACTACTTTATCACCTCTTTTTAAACTGTTAATCATCTCCTGATGTTTTTTTTGCCTTCTTTGCTGAGGAATAACTAATAAGAAATAAAAAATTAAAATAATTAAAATTAATGGTAAAAAAGAAGCCAAAGGATTAACTTGTTGGCCATTTGTAGCATAAAGGAAATCAAACATCTTTCCTCCTTTAAGTTAAATATAATTTATTTTCAATAATATATTTATAAACCTTTTCAGGTAAAAAATACCTAAAAGGTTTATTATTTTTAATTCTCTCTCTAATTTCGCTTGATTTTATTGCCAATTGAGAAACAGGTAAAAATACTAAATTTTCTTTATTTTCTTCTTTTGGTAAAGGATAACCATATCGGAAAAGCACACAAATTTTTATCTCTTTTAAAATCTCTTTCGGTTGATACCAGTTTTTAAATTCTATATATTGGTCAGAACCAATAATAAAATATAATTCTTTATCAGGATAAATTTTTTTCAACTCTCTTATCGTATAAATGCTATAAGAACTTTCAATATTATAATTCTCTTTTATCTTTTTTTCAATATCGGAAATAATAAACTTTTCGTTATTCTCAATTGCCAAACTGAGCATATTAAAACGATGTTCAAAAGAGGTAATAGTTGTCTTGTGGGGTGGATAATAAGTAGGAACAAAAAGGATTTTTGATAAAGAAAGAGAAAAAAGAACTTCCTCGGCAACTATTAAATGGGCAATATGGGGTGGATCAAAGGTACCGCCCAAAATTCCTATTTTTTCCATTTTGCTAATAATTTTTGGGCTTGGATTTTTAAATTGCTGTCGCCCTCTTTTATGATTTCGTTAAGATAACTTTCGGCTTTTTCTATTTCATTATTTTTGTAAGCAAGTTCGGCTAAATAATATAGAGAACGAAATTTAAGGGAAACCTTGGGAAAATTATTTTTTATATATTCAAAATAGGTTTTTGCTCCGTTTAATTCACCGTTTTTGTAATACAAAAAGGCGATATCAAAGAGATTTTGGGCAATCAGCGAGTCAATAATAATAACACAATTTTCTGCTTCTTTTGAAAATTGACTTAATGGATAATTTTCTTGAAACTCTAAAAATTTTTCTTTTAGTTCTTCTAAAGCAGAAAGGTTTTGTGTTTTTTTTAGTAATTTTAAATCACAAAGTAAGGTTTTATAGATAGCCTTTTCGTAATCTTCCGCATAAGGAAAAGTTTTTGTATAAAATTCGTATTCTAGTTTAGCCTTTTCGTAATCCTTTTTTTGAAAATAACATTCTGCCAAAAGAAATTGGGATTTAATCAGATAAGCACTATGGGGATATTCATTAACAATTTTATTAAAGTATTTTATCGCAATATCATATTTATTTTCTGCCATTGCCTTAATGCCGCTATCAAATAATTCAGTTACGTTTTCTTGGATTATAATATTTTTTTTAGCACAGGTAAAAAAAATAAAAAGAGTAAGAATTAAAAGGATTTTTTTAGACATTCAATCTCTTAATAAATTCTTTTATTAATGTAGTTAATTTTGGTTCGGTTTCTTTAGCAATTTTTAATATTTCTGCTAAATTTACCGGTTTTAAAGCATCAGGTAATCCCATATCGGTAATAACAGAAAAACCGATTACCTTTATTCCCACCTGGCGGGCAACAATCACTTCTGGAACCGTTGACATACCAACAGCATCGGCACCTAAAATTCTAAATGCTCGATATTCGGCAGCAGTTTCTAAACTGGGTCCCATTACTGCGATATAAACCCCTTTTTTTATTGGAATTTTCAAATCTAAGGCAACCTCTTCGGCGAGTTTAATTAGATTTTTGTCATAACAATTATACATATCAGGAAATCTTGGACCAAAATCGGGATCGATTAAACCTCTTAAAGGATTATCGCAAAGAAAGTTAATATGGTCAGTGATTATCATAATATCACCAGGGGAAAATAAAGGGTTTAAACCACCGCTCGCGTTGGAAACAATAAGTACTTCTACACCCAATTCTTTCATTACTCTTACTGGTAAAGTGATTTCAAACATTGAATATCCTTCATAATAGTGGAAACGACCTTGAAAGGCACAAACTTTTTTCTTATTTACATAGCCAAAAATAAGTCTTCCTTCGTGGGTAACGACTGTTGGCATAGGAAAGTTGGGAATTTCCGAATAGGGAATGACTTTGTTAATTTCAATCTCTTCGGCAAGTCTTCCTAAACCAGTTCCTAAAATAATTCCAATCTTTGGTTTAAAATCACACTCTTTTTTTATAAAATCAACTGCTTCTTTTATCTTCTCCTTCATATTCTTTCTCCCATTCTTTAATAAAATTATTTAAACCCTCAATTAACCCCTTTAAATTAGAAAGAAAAATTCTTTTTTGTAGATTTAGTTTATTTAACTCTTCTCGTAATTTGTTAACTTCTTTTTGAGCATTCATTATCATTTCTTCCGCTTCTAATTTTGCTTTTTTCACCACGTTTTCGGCTTCTTTTTGAGCGTTATTTTTTAGGTCTTCTATTTGTTTTTGAACGGTCATAAGAGTTTCTTGTAAAAGTTTCTCTTGCCTTTGATAATCTGCTACTTTTTCTTCTAAAAAAGATACTTTATTAATTAATTCATCTTTCTCTTTAATTATCTCTTCTAGTTCTTTAGCAACGATTTCTAAAAATTCTTTTACTTCTTTTTTGTCATAACCACGAAAGCGAATAAAAAAATCCTTTCTTCTGATATCTAAAGGAGTTATTTTCATAAGATAATTTTAATGTATTAAATAAAATAAGTCAATTTAGTAATTAGGAAAAGAAAAAGATCAGGAAATTTCGTTAAAAACAAAACTTCTCGGAATTGGGTAAAAGAAAATATCGATAGACTTTGGTAAAAAGATATTTTATTTTAAGAAACATCTTATAACGAGTAACGACATCTCAACCGAATGGCTTTATATCTTCTTTTGAAAATATTTTCCTTTTTTTAAAAAATAAACCATTCTTTTCTTTTTATTTTTTATTTTACTTCCCAAAGCATTATAAAATTCTTCTTTTTGGTCATTTTTGCTATTCTTTTCTATCTTCTTATAATACTCTCGAGAAGTATATTCTTTTGCGATGAGATAAGCATAATAAGCATTAGGAAGCCCAAATCCATAGTGTTTATCCCAACCTTTTTCTCCCAGATCAATCGTTCCAACATTCAAAATTGCGCGCAACTGGTAATTAGTAAGAAAAGGAAAGGAGGATAAAATTAAAGAAGTAATTCCTGTGATTTGTGGAGCCGACATGGAAGTGCCATCTAATAGAAGATATTGATTATTAGGGATGGTTGATAAGATCTCTCTACCGGGAGCAACTAATTCTTGTTCTTTTCCGTAGTTACTGAAATCAGTTAAGTGGCTATTTTTATCTAATGCTCCACAAGCAATAACTTCTTTAAATCTTGCTGGATAGAAAATATTTTGTGTTCCTTCATTACCACTGGCGGCGACTAATAATACTCCCTTTTTATAGGCATATTCCACAGCTTCTTTTAATACCGAAGAATAATTACTTGCTCCCAAACTTAAATTTATAATTCTTGCTCCATTATCTGTTGCCCATCTTATTCCTTCTGCCACATCAAAATCGCTTCCTTCACCATTCTCGTCTAAAACCCTTACGGCTAATAACCGAACCTGTGCCCAACCACTTATACCAATATAATTATTTGTAACACCAGCAACTATCCCTGCAACATGGGTTCCGTGATATTCGTTCTCATTATCCGGATAAGGATTACTGTCGTCATCAACAAAATCATAGCCAATTAAATCAAAAGAAAAATTGTCCTTTAAATCCGGATGATAATAATCTATCCCTTGGTCACAAATCGCAACGATAATATCCTTTTTTCCAATCTCAAAATCCCAAATTAAATCGCTATACATAACCCATTTATCCCATTGATAATCTAAATAAAATTCATCATTAGGTATAAAACAGGCTTTTAATTTTACATTTGGTTCAAAATAGTTAATAAAATCTTCATTTATTAATTGAAAAGAAGGTAAATAGACTAATAAATAGTTGCCACCAGTTTTACTTTCTTTTATTATCCTGCCGCCAATTTTCTCTATTAAAATCTCTGTATCTTCTTTTCTTCCTTCTTTGTAACCAATAACCCAATAATTAGAAAAATCTTTTGATAGATTTCTTTCATTTATTGAATAAAACTCTTTTGATTGATAAATATTTATTAACGAATCAAGTTTTATTAATCTCTCATTTATATCAATTGTTAAAGATTGAAAGATAAATAAAAAGATAATCATTTAATATTTAATCAGTAGCCAAATAAAATCTAACCCAAATTTCTTTCCTTTTTGGAGAATTATTTTTCCATATTAAATAATATTTGCCATTTTCTTTTATTCTCTCTTCTATTTTTCCGTAATTAAAATCTTTTAATTTTATTATTGTATCATTTCTCTCATTAAGAAAAATAAATAAGGTAAAAGTATCATTATTTTTTACTGATATTTCACCGATTATTGAATCCTCTAAATTGCCAAAAATCTCTTTTCGATATTCACTATAAGGATTAAAATAAATTTCTCCATAATATATATCCTTCTTTCTTTTTCCTAAATAAAAAATATTTATTTCTTTAGAGACTCCTTCATTATTGTAGATATCATATGCCTTGGCAAAAATCTTGTGCCAAATAAAAGCGGTATTAAATCTTATATTAAACTCATAAGGATAAGAAGTATCAATATCAAAAAGTTTCTCATCTAAATAAAGCGAAACATTATTTATTTTGCTACTATCAATTGCTAAGACTTCAACTTTTAAACTACCGCTGAATAAACTGCTATCTTTGGGATAAGTTATTTCAACATAAGGGGGTTCTTTATCTTTTTTCACACAAGAAAAAAGTAATATAAATATAACTGCTGTAATTTTAGTTAGATTATAAGAAAAATTCAGCAGGTGGTTGGTGCCTAACCTTAAATGGTCTCCCTCTCTCCTTCTCAATTTAAGAGGGTAAAGGTCACCTAACCACCTGCCTATTATATTAGATACATAACCCATACCAAAAGGTTTAGTATTTTTTTAGTTCAATTAAATCTTTATCAATAAGTCCGTAAGTGAAGTTATTTATCCAATCACCGGTATTTAGATAATATCCATTACCAATTTTTATTAAAGTAGGAATATGAAGATGTCCCAAAATAACAATATCGTAATTCTCTTTTAATATTTTATGTTCGGCAAATTTATAAAAGGCATCTTTTAAATTAAAATTTCCACCCTTTTTTCTGGCAAAATGAATAAAGAAATGTGCCAAGGGAAGTCCAATATCTGGATGAAGAAAAGAGTAAAGAAATTGATTCAAAGGGTTTTTTGTTATAAGTTGGCTTAATCTTGTTAAAAAAGAGTTATCCAGAAAATCACCATGGGCAATATAAACTTTCTTATCCTCAATTATTAAGTCAAAATATTTTTCAGCAACAATAAAATCAAATTCCCTTTTAATAAATTTTAAAAGTCCATAATCGTGATTACCAAAAAGAAGATAGATTTTTGTGCCCCTATCCTGTAATTCCTTTAATTTTATTAACACCTTTAAACAGTTTTTAGGAATAACTGAATTATATTCTAAGAAATATTCAAACAGGTCACCAATAATAAATAGAGAATCTTCCTCTTTGATATCTGATAGGAACTTTAAAAATTTCTCTTCCCTTTTCTTATTATTTCCTAAATGGATATCAGAAACAAAATAATACCTTCTCAAGTCCTTTTATCACCTCCTGATAATTTTTAGTGTTATTTATTTTTATTAGATTGTTTAAATTTCTTATTGGATAAAAATCCTTTTTCATTTGCTTATAAATCTCTAAACGACCATCAGTAATTTTTCTTATCTTTGTTAGACGCCTTTTAATTATCCTTTCGTTAGCATAAATATAAACCCAATAAGGTAAAACTTTTTTATCGGTAATTTTCTTAACCATATCCCGCCATTCCTTTTTGTTAAAAGTACCATCAAGAATAACCGAATAACTACTTAAATAATATCTTAATCCCCTTTTTATTAAATAATTATAAGTCCTTTTAGAAAAAGAATAGGAATAGATATCTTTACCATAATCAACCTCTCTTTTTTCTTCTAATGGTATCTTTGCCAATTCCTTACGAATAATATCGGTGTTTAAAACAATTGCCTCATTTCTTTTACCAAATTCTTGGGCAAGAAAACTTTTGCCAGTTCCAATATTGCCAAAGAAGATTAGAAATTTTCTCTCTTTAAAAAGATTATTAGCATAACAATAAGATAAATCAAAATATCTTTTTGCCTTTTCTAAGATTTCCCTTTCTTTATTTTGTAAAAAAAGAAAACCAGTAACTTTTCCCCGAACATAAGCCCGATAGGTTTTATAAAAAGTTAATAATAAAAGACCCTCAAAATCATCAGTAATCTTTAAGTAATTATCTAAAAAATAATCACTAAAATCCTTTCTCTCATAAAATTCTAAATCCATTATCATAAAGGCAACTTCCGAAATTAAATCACCAATAGCAAACCTTTTATTAAATTCAATACCATCAAAAAGATATATCTTATCACAAACAAAGATATTTTGGGAATGTAAATCACCATGGCAGTATTTTATCTTTCCCTTTTTAACTCTTTTTAAAAAGATGTCTTCTTTCTCAAAGATAAATCTTTCAATCTCTCTTTTAATAAATTCATATTCTTTTTCTTTTATTATTTTATTAATAAAATCTTTTGTCTGATAAAAATTTTCATCCCAATTATAGCGGATAATTTCTATTGAACCATAAAGAAAACCTTCTTTATCGGGCTTAATATTATTATGAAAATTGCCAACTATCTCTGCGAGATTTTTTATTGTCGAATAATTTATCTGGTTTTTCAATAGTAAATTGGTCATAATCCTTTCTTGAGGCAGTTCCTTCATTTTTATTGCGTAATCAATAATTTTCCCTTTCTTACCAAAATCTATTTCATTTCTATATTGACTAATTGGCAAAACTCCTAAATAAATCTCTTTTGAAAATCGGCTATTTAATTTTAATTCTAATTGACAATATTTATATCTCAAAGGTAAGGTGGTATAATTTAGAAAGCCAAAATTTACTGGTTTTTTTATCTTGTAAGCATATTTTCCTGTCAATAATACCCAAGAAGTATGGGTTTGAATAATATTAACTTTTCTTTTTTCTTTTTTCTCAATATTTTCTTTAAGTTTTAATACCTCTTTTTCGTTCATTAATAAAATAGAAGAGATTAAAAACAAGAAAGATTAATGCCAAGATAGAAAGAATCTTACCTAATTGATAATATTTTGAATAATAATAAAACTCAATCTTATGTTTCCCTTTCTCTAAGAAGATTGCCCTTAAAGTATGAAAAGCCCTTAAAACTTTTATTTCTTTATTATCTAATTTTGCCTGCCAATCCGGATGGTAATTTTCTGAAAGAACTAAGAAACAATCCCTCTCAGTTTCTACTTCTAAATTGATTTTGTTTGCCTTATATTCTAATAATTGAATATTACCAATATTTTTATTTAGAGAAATATTAGAAATCTCGTATACCTTTCTCTCTAAACTTTCCGGTGCTTTTGGTTTTTCGTATAATAAGAGAAGTTTTTGGCAATCAAAATCCTCCCTTTTTAGAAATTGAAAAATCTCTTCTTTATCTTTGACAATTGAATAATAAGGAACTAAAAAGGCTCTTTCTAAAAATGTTAAATTTTCATATATATTATACTCCCTTCCGGAAAAGACCTGTTTAAAATTAGGTTGGTTTAGATAATTTTTTATTTGGATAATTAATCTTTTTGTCTCTTCGTCATAAGGCGACAGGTCTTCCGGTAATTTAGGTACGATTACATATTTTACTGATAATAGATTTATAAAATTCTTATAATAAAGATTTGGTGGATTAGAAAAGATGACGGTATTTTCTAAACCAACAAATTCCATATAACTTTGGAGTGGGTTGGGATGATGACCAGCAACACTTTGGATATTATGCCTTTGTAAAAGTCCATCATCACTTCTTCGATAAAACAAAGGAAATACCCGATATAAACTGGTATCACTTTTTAAGAAATTGACAACTTCATCCGAAGCATAATAAATATCCGGTGTTTCAACCGATTTTATGTATTTTATATCGTTCCTTACTAAATCAAAAACCAAAATAAGACCAGCAATTATTGTAAAATGAAGTAATTTAATCTTTTTCTTTATTAAGTTGTAAATAAGCAAAGAGAAGATAATCCAAAGAAGAGCGGCAAAAAGAAAGCCTTGTTGGATTTTTGGATAATTATTTTCTAAGTTTCTTATTTTTTCACCAGAGATTTTACTTACCGAAACAAGTAAAGAGATGACTGTTTCTTTGAAAACTAAGATAAAGAAAGTTAAAAAGATTAAAATCAAAGAAGAGGTAAATAAGAATTTTCTTAATCTTTTTATTTCTTTCTCTTTAAAGTTTTCTTTTAAAAGTAAAGAAAGACCGTAGATTCCTAAAATGATAATACTAAAAACAACAGTGAAAAATATCATTGAAGGACCACGGAATTTATTTACGCCAGGTAATAGATAATAGGGAAGATAGTAAAAAGGAGTATGACCACCAAAAGCCATCAGAATTCCAAAACAGGTATAGATAAAGAAAAATCTAACAAGGGATTTTTTGAAATAGAAATATAATGTTAAGAAGAATAATAAGATAAAAAATATTGAGAAATATTCACTATGGAGTTTAAAGGCATTTCTTCCCCAATAAAAATCTAAGCCACCGGAAAAGTTTGGTGTTACTAAATCAAAAATCTCTTCCGGTGGTAGCGACCAAGAAGTAGCAAAAGAATAATCTCTTTTTTCTCCTCTTGCCGCATAAGGTAAGTTACTATATATCGGTAAATATTGGATAGATACGAAAAGAACGATAAATATTGCCATTATTAATGAATAGAAAATTGTCTTTATTTTTCTTTCTTTTAAAAAGTGGTAGATAAATAAAAAGAGCATAATTAAGGCAGTATAATATCCTTTTTGAATATGGCCAGAAAATAATTGTAAGCCAACAAAAGAACCAGCAAAGATAAAATAATAAAGTTTTTTATATTTTAGTCCTTTATAATAGAAATATAAAATTAAGGGTAAAAGAGAAGAACAGATTAATCTACCATCATGACCAGCATAAGTTAAAGAGACTAAAGAGCCGGAAAGCATGTAACCAATGCCACCAAGAAAAGCAAGATATTTATTTACTTCTAACTCTTTTAAGAATAGATAGGTACCTAAACCGGCAAAAAATAGATGGATAACAAATGTCCATGTCCAGACAATATAGGTAGGAATAAAAATCCTGAAAAAGGTTGTTGGGTAAAATAGATCAGCAAAAAAGCCAGCAGTTGTTGGTAAGCCAGAATAGATATAAGGAAGCCATTGGGCAATTTCCTTATACTTTTTTAAATATAAAGCAATAAATTCCCGATTAGGTAGTCCGCCTAAAAGCCAATCTGTGCCAAAAAGCATTTTCTTGCCAAAGATAAAATCAAAATATAAAAAGAGCGGAATTAAAAATAATAGAATGATAAGATATTTCTCTTTTATATCAAACTCTTTAACTTCTTTTTTAGGAATCTTTTTCATAAGAAATTATATCTTTTTTCTTATTTTTGTCAAAAAAATAAGACCAAAAATGAGAAAATTTAATAGTTCGTGAATGGTAATCCAAATCCGAGAAGTCAAGGCAATCAGTGAGGCAATACCAATGGGAAATAAATCTTTCAAAAAGAGAAGGATACTTCCTTCTCGCACTCCTAAACCACCGGGCGCAATCAAAACAATAAACCCGAGCATCCAAGATAAGGCATAAATACCAATTAGAGAAAATAAATTATGAAAATTAACTTGGGAATAAAAAGATTTTATTAACAAAAAGAAAGAGAGCCCTTGAAAAAACCAACAAAGAATATAAAGAAAAAGTAAAATAATTGATTTCTTTACAGGAAAAGAAAATTCCATTTTTTCCTTTTTAAAGATTTTCAAGAGAAAATTAAAAATAATTTTAAAAAAATTCGGAGTGATAATAATTAAAAGCAAGAGAATTGGTAGAAAGAAAAACTTCTTTAAAAAAAAGATAAAATAAAAAAAGGCACCCAAAAATAAATAAAAACTTTCTAATAAAATACCGAAAAAGATATTCTTTTCCGAAAAGCCAAACCTTTTAACAAAATCTATTCTTGACAAGGCAAACCAGATTTTTCCCGGAACATATTTTCCTAAATTAGAAACGGCAATAATTCCTAAAGAGTTAAAAAAAGAGATATTTTTATCCTTTTCCAATTCTTTAATTATTATCTGCCAAGCATAGGCATAGAAAAAAAGTGAAGGGAAAAGTAAAAGATAAGAAAAGATAATGTAGTACCAGTTGATATTAAAAAGAATTGGTTTTATTTCATACCAGTTTCTAAAAATATTCTTAAAAATAAAATAAAAGGCAACAAGAATAACTATATAAGAAAAAAACCTTTTGAGAAAAGAAAGAACTTTCACAATAAATTATAAAAGAAAGAAGGTGTTTTTCAAGAAAACAAATCTTAGCCATATTAAAATATTTTGTCAATAATAAAAAAAGTGGTAACCTTTTTGCCTTCTTATCCGTTATATATATAAGGGAAAATATAAAAAGGAGAGATTATGAAGTTGTATTTAACGAAAGAAGAGAAAGATAAGATAAAAAATTTGGGAATTTTGAAGGTAAGTCAGGTTGCCTATTTTTTAGGAGTAAGACTTATCAAAGAAAAGAAGATAAAGAGAGAAGAGCAAATACCCTTCAACACCTTTAAGATTTTATGGAATTAGGTGATTTTTGATTAAATTTGGTAATTTTTTCATTTACCATCAAGGTATTTTTGCCTATATTATTAGTGATGGTTTTAAAAGGAGTTTTTATGAATGGGAATAATAATCGTATGAAGGAAGTAGAAAGGCTGAAATTGATAAAGGAACTTGAAGAGAAGAAGAAGAGGGGGGTAGGTGGGAGTAATACGGGGTATGTCTCCGGTATATGATTAATAATAACCTTATTAAGATGAATAATAATAGTCTTGTTAGGATGAATAATAATAATCTTATTAGTGCTAATAATGTTCTTCCTATTAAGTGGATTAATGATAATATTCTGTTGAAGATTTAGGTAGGTATTGAAGGTATGGCAGGTGGGACGCACAAGGCAAGACTTTGAGCATCTATTATGGAGCATTTAAAGAGGGTTATCTCCAAATTTGAGTATGAGAATACAAAAAAGGAGTTTTGTCGGTATTTAGCGGTTTTATATCGGCAGATGAGAAGGAAAGAGAGGATTGTATTTAGGCATATCGGATATAGGAATATGGCAGAGGATGGCTTCTGTTATGAGTTTTACAAAAACATTGCCTTTTGGACAGGGGTTCATAGAAACACAATTCCAAAATATGTAAACTTCTTTATTGAGAATAAATTACTTGAAAGAAAGGTATTAAAGGCAAAATATCGTTATCGGAAAGGTTTAGTTCTAACAAAATTAGGTCTATGTTTCTATATTTTTATCAACAAACTTAATGAATATCTAAATAGTAAATTTAAAGAGAATAATAATTATAGAGAAATAGATTTCTTTTCCTTTATATATAATTTCCTATTAAATATATTCTATCTCTTTTACAATATATTAGGTAGCATGCACAATGGGATGCACAAGGCAGAGAACACAAACACTAATGAAGGAGTTTTAGGTATCAATTTAGAGATAAAAGAGGTAAAAAAGCCACCTGGTGAAGATAAAAAAGACTTAAAAGAGTTAAAAAGGCAGCAATTTATAAAAATCTTACAGGCAGGCTTTTTGCTTCCAGAAAGTATAATGGATGAATATAATTTATGGGATTTTATTAAAAAAATAGTTGACATAATTGATAAAATGGTTAAAATTAAATATGGAATTTAAAAGGGAGGCAAAGATGAAAGTAGATTGTTTAAAATTCTTTCTTTTATTTTTTATCTTAACTTTTTCTAATCTTTTATTTTCTCAGGTTGATACTGCTTGGGTAAGAAGGTATGATGGTCCGGGAAATCATAATGATGCGGCTACTTCCCTTTTTGTTGATAATCAGGGCAATGTCTATGTTACTGGTTGTAGTTACAATATTCTTACTGATTTTGACTATGCAACCTTGAAGTATGATGCAAGTGGCAACTTATTATGGGTAAGAAGGTATAATGGTCCAGGAAATGGTCAAGATTATGCTACCTCCCTTTTTGTTGATAATCAGGGCAATGTTTATGTTACTGGTCGTAGTTATGACTCTCTCACAAATTTGGACTATGCTACTTTGAAGTATGATACAAATGGCAACTTATTATGGGAGAGAAGGTATAATGGTCCGGGAAATCATAATGATGTGGCTACTTCCCTTTTTGTTGATATCAATAGCAATGTCTATGTTACTGGTAGGAGTGAGGTCTCTGGCATTGATTTTGACTATGCTACTTTGAAGTACGACGCAAGTGGCAACTTATTATGGGAGAGAAGGTATAATGGTCCGGGAAATGATTATGATGAGGCTACCTCCCTTTTTGTTGATAATCAGGGCAATGTTTATGTTACCGGTATTAGTTTTGGCTCCAGTACTTATTATGACTATGCTACTTTGAAGTATGATACAAATGGCAACCTATTATGGGTAAGAAGGTATAATGGTCCGGGAAATCATAATGATGCGGCTACCTCCCTTTTTGTTGATAATCAGGGCAATGTCTATGTTACTGGTTGTAGTTACAATATTCTTACTGATTTTGACTATGCAACCTTGAAGTATGATGCAAGTGGCAACTTATTATGGGAGAGAAGGTATAATGGTCCGGGAAATGATTATGATGAGGCTACCTCCCTTTTTGTTGATAATCAGGGCAATGTCTATGTTACTGGTCGTAGTTATGACTCTCTCACAAATTTGGATTATGCTACTTTGAAGTATGATGCAAGTGGCAACTTATTATGGGAGAGAAGGTATAATGGTCCAGGAAATTATAATGATGGGGCTGCCTCCCTTTTTGTTGACAGTGATGGCAATGTCTATGTTACTGGTAGTAGCGAAGGTTCTGGTACTGATTTGGACTATGCTACTTTGAAGTATGATACAAATGGCAACCTATTATGGGTAAGAAGATATAATGGTCCAGGAAATGGTCAGGATTATCCTACCTCCCTTTTTGTTGATAATCAGGGCAATGTCTATGTTACTGGTGATAGTTGGGGTTCTGGCACTTATTATGACTATGCAACAATCAAGTATATTCAAGAAGCACCAAATATCAGCGAAGGGGAAGAAAATAAGAGCGAAAAGAAAATGACAAAAAATAAAGTCTACGATATTTCTGGCAAACTTGTAAAGGAAAACAAACTGAAGAAAGGCATCTATTTTAAAGAAACCGAAAAAGGAATAAAAAAGATATTAATTTTGAAATAATTAAAATTAAGTATGAGGAATTTAAAAAGGAGAAAAAAAATGAAAAAGCATATCTTTTTAGTTTTAATCTTTTTATTTATTTTTACATTTTCTTTTGGATTTAGGGAAAAGGATTTCCGGTTTAGTTCTTTTTCTGGATTTGACTCATTGAATGTTCGTTTTATTGGTAATTGGCCTTTTGGACTTTTTTGTTATGCTGTGGCTTATGACCCATATCGTTTACTTGTCTTTTGTGGTTCTAGTGGCGGAGTTTATATCTTAGATGTATCAAATCCAAGTAATCCGCAAAAGGTATCCGAAGGAATTCATACGAGAGGAATTGTTTATGGTCTTTTTTATACTAACAACAAATTATATATTGCTGATGGTCAAGGTGGTCTTGAAATCTGGGATGTAACACAACCTTCTAATCCCCAAAAACTTGGCTATTACTTTACACCAGGCGAGGTTTATGGGGGTTATGTTTTCGACTCTTATGCCTATATTGTTGATGGTGATTTACGGATAATAAATATTTCAAATCCGAGTAATCCTTATGAGGTTGGCTATTATGAAACTCCAGGAGATGCTTTTGGTGTTTATGTTTCTTATCCTTATGCCTATGTTGCCGATGGCGAAGCTGGTTTAAGGGTGATAGATGTTTCTAATCCAAGTAATCCTTATGAGGTTGGTTATTATGATACACCTGGTTTTGCTAAAAGTGTTTATGTTTCTGGTTATTATTCCTATATTGCTGATGGAATTTACGGCTTACGGATAATAGATGTTTCTGATCCCAGGAATCCCTACCAAATTGGTTATTATGCTCCACAATATTACGCAGAAGATATTTATGTTTACTCTTCTTATGCCTATTTGGCTCTTAGAGGGTTTGGTTTACACGTGATAGATATTTCAGACCCACGCAATCCACAGAGAATTGGTCATTACACAGCAATAAGTTACGCTTATGATGTTTATGTTTCTGGTTCTTATGCTTATGTTGCCGACAAGAATGTGGGTGTAAGAATCATAGATATTTCTAATCCGCAGAACCCCGAAGAGATTAGTTATTATAATACACTAAGTTATGCTAAAAGAGTTTATGTTTTAGGTTCCTATGTCTATGTTGCAGACGGAGAAGACGGTTTGCGAGTAATAGACATTTCCGATCTTCAAAATCCGCAAGAGGTTAGTTATTATGATACACCTGGCAATGCTCAGGGCATTTATATTTCTGGTTTTTATGCTTATGTTGCTGATGGGAATGGTGGTTTAAGGATCATAGATATTTCTGATCCCATTAATCCATACGAAATTGGTTATTATACTTTCGGCTCTGCTAAAAGTGTTCATGTTTCCGGCTCTTATGCTTATGTTGTTGTTGGAAGTTCTGGTTTACGGGTGATAGATGTTTCCAATCCAAGGAATCCACGAGAGATTGGTAATTATGATACTCCGGGTTTTGCTTACGATGTTTATGTTTCCGGCTCTTATGCCTATCTTGCCGCTTATGACAGAGGTTTACGGATAATAGACATTTCTGATCCTCAAAATCCGCAAGAGGTTGGCTATTATGATACGCCTGACGGAGCTCGCGGTGTTTATGTTTCTGGTTCCTATGCCTATGTTGCTGACGAAGATTCTGGTTTACGGATAATAGACATTTCTGATCCTCAAAATCCGCAAGAGGTTGGCTATTATGATACACCAGGTGAAGCTCGCGGTGTTTATGTTTCTGGTTCCTATGTCTATATTGCCGATTGTTCGGTTGGTTTACAGATTTATCAATTTTACGGCACAGGAATAAATGAAAAGGAAACACTAAAAGGAATAAAAAACCTCTCTTTTGAAGGCAAGAAAATCTACGATATTTCTGGCAAACTTGTCAAAGAAAAGAAACTAAAAAAAGGCATCTATTTTAAAGAAACCGAAAAAGGAATAAAAAAGATATTGATTTTGAAATAATTGACTAATATAGTTTTGTTTTTATAATTTATAGAAGCCGGGGTGGTGGAATTGGCAGACACACACGTTTGAGGGGCGTGGGCCTGAAAAGGCGTGCGGGTTCAAATCCCGCCCCCGGCATTTTATTTTTTATATTATGATTTACCGAATAGAAGTTAAAAAGAAAATTTTAGATAAAGAAAGCGAAATATTGAAAAAAGAATTAATAGAGAATTTTAATATTAAAATTGATGATTTAGTAATTGTTAAAGTATTTTTGTTTAATACATCACTCAACAGAAAAGAGATAGAAAATATTGTAAAAAACCTATTTTTAGACCCGGTGGTTGAAGAATTTAAGATTGGAAAGTTTAATTTTAAGGGATATAAAACTATTGAAATTGGCTATAATTTAGGTGTTAGTGATCCAGAAGAAGAACAGATAATAAAAAGTTTAAAAGAACTGGGTTATCCTTCTTTACAACTTAAAATTTTAAAGAAATATCTATTTAAGACAAAAGAGAAAAAAGAAAGATTACAAGAAATTGCCAAAGAACATTTTTATAATCCCTTAATCCAACATATCATCAAAGGTAAACCAAATTATCTATTTTTGAAACCAAAGATATATAAGTTTAAATTGAAGAGAATTAAAATTTTGAAC